>DASZOE010000034.1:0-6638 GCA_035550945.1 Acidimicrobiales bacterium | reverse complement strand
CTCGGGGGTCGGGCGAGAACCAGGGCAGGGAGATGCGCTCGTGGGGCCACGGGAAGATGCCCCGGCGGTAGGCGTCGACGAGGGTCTCGGGGCGGAGGTCGGCGCCGAACCCGACGAGGTCGGAATCGTCGCCGGCGGACTCGAGCAGGAGCCACTGCGACGGCCCCACCGGCCGCGGCGGCGGCGCCAGCGGCGGGTCGGCGAAGGCGGCCGGGGGCACGGCGCCTAGTCTCGCCCGAGTGCGCTGTGGGGCCGACACCGGCGGGACGTTCACCGACCTGGTCGCCGACGACGGCCGGATCGTCAAGGTGTTGTCCACGCCCGAAGACCCGGCGTCCGCCGGCTCCGAGGGCCTGGCCCGCCTCACGGACGACCGGGACGAGGCGCCCCGGCTCCTGGCCCACGGGACGACGGTCGCCACCAACGCCCTCCTCGAGCGCCGCGGCGCCCGGGTCGCCCTGGTCACCACCGAGGGGTTCGCCGACGTGGTCGAGATCGCCCGCCAGGACCGCCCGTCGCTCTACGACATCTGGGCCGACCGGCCCGAGCCCCTCGTCCCCCGGGACCACCGCCTGGAGGTGAGGGGACGACTCGACGCCGCCGGCCGCGAGCTCGAGCCCCTCGACCGAGGGTCGCTGCCCGACCTCCCCGACGACACGGAGTCGGTGGCCGTCTGCCTCCTCCACGCCGACCTCGACCCCGCCCACGAGCGGGCCGTGGCCGAGGCCCTGGCCGGGCGGGGCGTCGAGGACGTCACCTGCTCCTCGGAGGTCTCGCCCGAGTTCCGTGAGTACGAGCGCACGGTCACGACGGTCGTCAACGCCTACCTCCGGCCCCGGCTCCGGCGCTACCTCCGCTCGCTCGTCGACCTGGCCGACCGGGTCCTCGTCATGACGGCGGCCGGCGGTCTCCTGCCCGCCGGCGAGGCGGCCGAGCTCCCGGTGGCCCTGCTGCTCTCCGGCCCCGCGGGCGGGGTGCGGGCCGGCGCGGCGGCGGCGGCGGCCGCCGGGTTCCCCGACGCCGTCACCTTCGACATGGGCGGGACCAGCACCGACGTGTGCCTCGTGCAGGGGGGCACGCCCGAGCCCGCGCCCGGCCGCACCGCCGGAGGCTTCCCGATCCGCCTGCCCGCCGTCGACATCCACACCATCGGCGCGGGCGGCGGGTCGATCGCCGCCATCGACCCCGGAGGAGCGCTGGTCGTCGGGCCCGAGAGCGCGGGCGCCGACCCGGGGCCGGCCTGCTACGGCCGGGGCGGCACCCGGCCCACGGTCACCGATGCCGACCTCGTCCTCGGGCGCATCCCGGCCGACGCCGCCTTCGGCGGTCTCGAGGCCCTGGACAAGGCGGCGGCCGAGGCCGCGCTCGCCGAGGTGGAGGCCGGCGCCCAGGGCGTCGTGTCCGTCGTCGACGCGGCCATGGAGCGGGCCGTCCGGGTCGTCTCCGTGCAGCGGGGCGTCGACCCCGCGGGACTGGCTCTGGTCGCCTTCGGCGGCGCCGGGCCGCTGCACGCCTGCGCGGTGGCCGAGGGCGCGGGGATGCGGGCGGTCGTCGTCCCGCCGCGCGCCGGCGTGCTGTCCGCCGTCGGTCTCCTGTGCTCGCCGCGCCAGCGCGACCTCGTCCGGTCCTGGCCCCGTCCGGGCGACCACGAGGGCGTGCAGGAGGCACTGACCGACCTGGCCGACGCCGCCCGGCGGGCGGTCGGCGACGAGGAGGCCGAGGTGACGACGTCCCTCGACTGCCGGTACGCGGGCCAGAGCCACGAGCTCACCGTCGCCCGGACCGAGGAATTCGAGGACGAGCACCGGCGCCGGAACGGCTACGCCCGGCCCGGCGCCCCGCTGGAGATCGTGGCCCTGCGGGCCCGGGCCCGGGTGCCGGCCCCGGTGTCGGTGGAGGACCTGGGCCCGCCGCCAACCGCCCGCCGGGCCACCAAGGGCCCGACCGTGATCGCCGAGCCCGACTGCACGGTGTGGGTCCCCGACGGCTGGACGGCCGACGTCGGCCCCGACGGCAGCTGGGTGCTGACCCGTTGAGCCTCGACCCCGCGGCCCTGCAGGTTCTGATCTCCCGGCTCACGGGCGTGGCCGAGGAGATGGGGACGGTGCTGCGCCGGGCCGCCTTCAGCCCCAACATCAAAGAGCGGGCCGACTGCTCGGCCGCCCTCTTCACGCCCGACGGCGAGCTGCTGGTGCAGGCCGAGCACATCCCCGTCCACCTCGGCTCCATGCCCGCGTCGGTGCGGGCCGCCATCGACGCATTCGGCGACCGCCTGGGTCCCGGCGACCAGGTCGCGGTCAACGACCCCTTCTGCGGCGGGACCCACCTGAACGACCTGACCCTCGTGGCGCCATGCTTTGCCTCTGGCGCCGGCGGGCGCGGCGGGGTCGACGGCCGCCTCGTCGGATGGGCGGCGAACCGGGCCCACCACGCCGACGTGGGGGGCATGGCCCCCGGGTCCATCCCTGCCGCCGCCGTCGAGATCCACCAGGAGGGCCTGCGCATCCCGCCCGTCCTGCTCACGGACGAGCTGGAGGCCCTGCTGTGCGCGAACTCCCGCACGCCCGACGAGCGGAGGGGCGATCTCGACGCCCAGCGGGGCGCCAACGTCGTGGGGCTCGAGCGCCTGGCCGAGTTCGCCGACGCCCCGCTGCAGGAGATCACCGACTACGGCGAGCGCCGCATGCGGGCCGCGCTGGCCGACATGCCCGACGGCACCTGGCGGTTCGAGGACCAGCTCGACTCGTGCGGGCCCGACGAGGACCAGCAGCGGCCGGCCCGGGTCGCCGTGGCCCTGACAATCGACGGCGACACCGCCACCTTCGACTTCGAGGACAGCGACGCCCAGCGCCGGGGGAACGTGAACGCCGTCGAGGCGGTGACCGTGAGCGCGGTCTCCTTCGCCCTGCGCTCGGCGGCCGACCCCACCATCCCGGCCAACGGGGGGGCCATGCGGCCGGTCACGATCCTGGCCCCCGAGGGGACGATCGTGAACGCCCGCCCGCCGGCCGCGGTCGGGGCCGGCAACGTCGAGGTGAGCGCCCGGGTGGCCGACGTCTGCCTCGGCGCCCTGGCCCAGGCCGTGCCCGCCAAGGTGGGCGCGGCCAGTCAGGGGACGATGAACAACACGTTGCTCGGGGGCCCGGCGCGAGGCGGCTGGGTCTATTACGAGACCGGCGCCGGCGGCCAGGGCGGCCGCCCCGGTGGGGCGGGGACGAGCGGTGGGCGCACGGGCACGACCGACACGGTCACGGGTGACCCCCCGAAGGCCGGCCAGTCCGGCATCCACACGGGCATGACCAACAGCAAGAACACACCGAGTGAAGCGCTCGAACGCGCCTATCCCATGCGCGTGTTGCGGTACCGCCTGCGGCGCGGGAGCGGCGGGGCGGGCCTCGCTCCGGGCGGCGAGGGGATCGAGCGCGACCTCCTCGTGCTCGAGGACGCCACGGTCTCGTTGATCACGGAGCGGCGGGCGTCCCGCCCGTGGGGGCTGGCGGGCGGCGACCCGGGAGCACGGGGCGAGAACTGGATGCTGCCCGGAGGAGACGAGACGAACGCCGAGAGGCTCCCCGACAAGTGCACGATCCGTCTCCGGGCGGGCGACGTGCTCCGTATCCTCACACCCGGCGGAGGGGGGTGGGGCCGTCCGCCGGGATGACGTCGTCCGCCCCGCGCCTTCGCCGCCGTCACCGGCGCGTCCCGACGAGGGCGGGATCGAGGGCGTCGGAGGTGTAGCGGGCGCCGGGGTTCCAGAGGAGCCAGTCGGAGACGCCCAGCTCGCGGGCCGCGTCGATCTGGGCTCTCACCTCGGCGGGGCCGTAGGGGTGGCCCAGGGTGAAGTCCTGCAGCCACGGGACCAGCGCCGTCCCCGTCCCCGCCGTCTTGGCCTGGAAGTCGGCGAGCGCGGCCTTGACGATGTCGAAGGGCTGCCGGTTCGGGTTGGCGACGCGGTATTCGCCCGGGACCCAGTGTGACGGATAGAGCATGGGAGCGAGGTAGTCGACGTGGCGGGCCAGATGGGGCACGTCCTGGCCGACGGCGTCGGGACGGTCGGCGGCGATCCCGAACACCGAGGCGCCCTGGTACACGCAGCGCTCCCGAAGGACGGCCTGCGCGGCGGCGAGGAACTCCACCATGGCGGCGGCGGTGGTGTTCTGCATCCCGGGGACGACCATCGTCGCCGGGTCACCCTCGGGACGCCGGACGTAGTCCCAGAGGATGTCGTCGATCCCCGCCCCGGCCGCCTCCAGGGCGATGTCGATGTTGTACCGGCGGACGTCGGGATGGGCGAAGTTGGTGAAGCCGCCGTAGGCGTCCAGCGCGTCCCCGGCGGGGGTCTGCACCACCCAGTCCGGTCTCCCGTTCGCCCACGCCCACCGGGCGAGCGCCGGGTCGCGGAAGGCGACGATGCGGCCGATGACGCGCACGCCGCGTCGCTTCAAGTCCGAGACCGTCTCCTCCAGCCGGTACTCGGGCCTGACGCTCCCGGCCTCGATGGCGAGCGGGAGCTGCGAGTCGTACCCGACGATGCCGCCCTCGTCCTTCAGGTCGAGCTCCACCGCGGAGACGAGGCCGGCGTCCACGAGGCCGAGGATCCCCTGGCGTATCGGCTCGTAGCCCCATCCCGCGGCGGTGACATGGACGCCCTGACCTCCGGGATAGGCCACTGGGGCGATCACCTCGACCTCCGTCCGGTTGCCAGCCGCATCCCTCGCCGCCAGGTGCAGCGGCGTCGCCGGGGGGCGGTCGTAGTCGAGGGTGAACGCGCCGTCCTGGAGGCCGAGGGGCTCGCCGTCGAGCGTCACCGCCGAGCCGGGCTCAGCCCGGCCGCGGACGGTGACGGGGTCGCAGACGCCGCTGGCGGGAAGCAGCGGGGCGACGTCGACGGCGGGCGGTGTGTCGTCCACCGCGAACGTTCGCCGGAACCTCGAGTCGCTTATTCCCGGCCGCGGTACGGACAGCACGACCTCGTGATCGCCCTCCGGCAGGGCGCCCGGCCGCCACAGAACGCTCGAGCCCCGGACCTCCCATGCCTCGTCGTCGACGGGCACGCCGTCGATGCGAAGCGTGGCCCGCTCCACCGCACCGCCCTCGACGGCGAAGGTCACGGTGCGCTGGGCGAGCACCTGCGAGGTGACCGCCTCGTCCTCTCCGATCCCCCCGATGGTGACCTGCACACGCGTCGCCGACCAGAAGGCGTCGACCATGTACAGGGCGAGGGCGACGTAGCCGGCTCCGATGGCGACGGATGACCACTGGACCCGGCGGGAACGAGGCCTCGCCCATCGTCGATCTCGGCGGAGCCGCAGCCGGAAGCGCCGTGGGCGCAGGTACTGGCGGTCGCGGCCGCGGACGGGCCACCGGAGACGGCGCCTCTCCTGGACGCCAGGGATCTTCAACAGGTCAGTGGGCATGGTGACGTGTCGGGCGGCGGCGCCGCCTGTCGGACCCCAGGAGTCTTGCCGACGCGGCGGGGCGTCGCCTCGTCGGCCCCGCCCACACCTCCCTGCACGGGCTGCGGACGGCGGCCGGAGGTCGAGGTCGGAGCGCACGTCCGAATGGGCGGCGGTCCCGCCGTCGCAGCAGTATGTGGCCGGTCATGTCCCAGCACTCCCCGACGAGCCTCCCGTGAGCGATCCGGCGGACGACCGTCGGCCGGGGGGTGGTTGCCGCCAGCCAGAGCCGACGTGACCGTCGAGGCCGTCGTCTTCGACTGGGGCGGCACCCTCTCGGTCTTCGTGGAGGCCGAGCTGGTCGACGCCTGGCGCCTGGCTGCCCGCCACCTTGCCGCCGACCGGGAGGACGAGCTGACCGAACGGCTCGTGAAGGTGGAGGCGGCCTTCTGGGCGACCACCGCCAGCCACCAGCGCAGCGCGACGCTGGCCGACCTCCTGGCCGCGGCCACCGCCGAGCTGGGCCTCGACGTGGCCGAAGCGCTGCTCGAGGAGGCCGCCGTCCGCCACCTCGACGCCTGGACGGAGCACATTCGCCACGACCCCGACGCCGCGCCCACCCTCGCCGCCCTGCGGGAGCGGGGGCTGCGCATCGGGCTGCTCTCGAACACCCACTGGCCCCGCGCCTTCCACGAGCGCTTCCTGGAGCGCGACGGCCTGGCCGACCTCATCGACGCCCGGCTCTACACGAGCGAGATGCCCCACCAGAAGCCCCACGCCTCCGCCTTCGCCGCCGCCCTGGACACCCTCGGGGTCGACGACGCGTCGGCCGCCGTCTTCGTGGGTGACCGCCCCTGGGACGACGTGGTCGGCGCCCAGCGGGCCGGTCTGCGGGCGGTGCTGCGCCCCAACCCCCTGGTCGAGCAGTACGACGTGGAGCCCGACGCGGTCATCGAGCGCCTCCCGGATCTGGTCCCCCTGGTCGACGGCTGGAAGTGACCACTGCGTCCGGGCCTGCAGGCGGTCATCCCACCTCGATCGTCCCCCGCATGCCGTAGGCCCAGTGGCCGGGGAGGTGGCACCCGAACAGGACGGTGCCGGGCCGGTCGAAGCGGTACGTCGTCTCGGCGGTGGCGCCGGCGGGCACGGAGACCTCGCCGGGACGGTCGCCGTGGTGCGCCTCCGTGCCCTTCTCATGGCGGTCCTGCACCGCTTCGTCGCCCACGATGAGCTCGTGGGCGA
>DASZOE010000033.1:0-2134 GCA_035550945.1 Acidimicrobiales bacterium | reverse complement strand
ACGGCAGGCAGGGCCCGCACCACGCCGGCGCAGAGGAAGAGGAGGCGGCCCAGGCCCCGGCGGTCCTGGCCCGCGGGCTCGAGGTGCTCGGGCAGGAGCTCGGCGCCCAGTCCCGGGTACGTCTTGAACTGCGGCGGCTTGCGCTCCCAGCGCATGGGCTGGAAGCCGTGGACCAGGCGGGGATCCGGCGGCCGCGAGCGGTCCGGTCGGTGGACCGTGAGGCGGTGGTACTCCAGCGCCCCGACGGGGTCGGTCATCGGCGTCCCCCTGGCCACCCCGCACCGACTCTTGTGCGATCGACCCGCATCGAGCGGGTGGATCGCACAGAGGTCGAGGGGGAGTGAAGAACGCTCAGGCCGGCAGCGGGGCGGAGGTCAGCGCCTCCTGCACGTAGGCCCACAGGACGTGGGTGAGCGAGGCCTGCGACTCCTGGATGCGGTGGACGCTGTCCGAGCGGACGACGAGGCAGTGCTCGAGGGTGGGGTCGGCGGCCATACGGCCACCGTCGTAGCCCGAGAGCCCGACCGTGAGCATCCCCTGGCGGCGGGCCTCGGCGAAGGCCACCAGCAGGTTCTCGGAGTTGCCGCTGGTGGAGAAGCCCATGGCGATGTCGGAGCGGCGGCCGTGGGCGATGAGCTGCCGCGAGAACACCACGTCGAAGCCGATGTCGTTGGACAACGCGGTGAGGACGGCCTGGTCCTCGGCCAGCGAACGGGCCGGGAGCGGCCTCCCCCACGGCGGGCGGGTGTAGAGCTGGGCCACGCCCTCGGCGTCGGTGGCGCTGCCGCCGTTCCCGAAGGCGTAGAGGCGGCCGCCGGCCGAGAAGCGCTCGACCATCGCCGCGGCGACCGTGCGGAGCTGCTCCTCGCAGCGCTCGAGGGTCTCCGCCCGCAGGGCCGTGCTCTGGGCCCACTTGCCCCCGGCCGAGGCCGCCAGGTCGGTGAGCAGCGACCCCGAGTCGGTCTCGTCGCCCTCGATGAAGGGATAGAGGAAGTCGGTGGACTCGGGGCTCACGACTCGCCTCCCGTCTCGCTGACGTTGCTGATCGCCGAGCCCGCGTGCACCAGCAGCAGGTCGTTCGGACGGGGCGGGTCGATGAGCATGGTGTCGATGCGCTCGACGCCTTCGCCGGTGCGCACCAGGGCCTCGTCGCCGTCGAGGGTGATCACCTCGGCCAGCCGTCCCTCGTCGGAGCAGGTGATGCAGACCTCGTCGGTGCACTCGGCCGCGCTCTTGACGAGCTCGGCCTTCAGGAGGCCGGGGTGCTCGAAGCACACGTGGGTCAGCTCCCAGAGCATGTGGTAGAGCCGCACCAGGCGTTCGGACGCCTCCAGCTCGTCGTCGGTGTCGAGCCACACGACGTGGTCGGCGGCGCCCGGCGCGGGGCGGGGGCCGAACCCCATCCAGAGGGTCTCCACCCCCCATGCCTGGCCCCGGCGCATGGCGTCGGCCACGGGCTCGTCGTCGGCCCGGGCCAGGGCCACGACCATGTCCCCGGGGCGCACCGAGGCCCGGAGGGTGGCGACGACGTCGGCGCCGGGGGGGACGGTCACGGCAGCCAGGGCCCGCTTCCCCACGATCACGGGGTGGACGAACTCGACGGCCACGTGGTGGGCGTGGAAGGGCCACGCCCGCGACGCGCACCACATGCTGCCCCCGGCCGAGAAGCGGCGGGCCAGGGCCAGCGATGCCCGGGCCAGGTCGTCGGCGACACCGCCCAGGCCCGCGTCGGGTCCGGCGGCGGTGCTGGTGACGCTCATAGTGTCCTCCTCGTCGCATCCCGTGGCGGCCGGCTCCATGCCGAACGTGTCGCGGGACGCGCGGTCTGCGTCAGTTCCCATTCTCCCACCGCCTCGACGTTGTGCCCACCGCTGCGAGCCGGCGAACGCCCGAAAACTGGCACCTGATTTCCCGAAGGGGTGGCTGTATCCTGTCACCTAGGTGTCACGCACATTTACGCGGGCATCACAAGGTCTCGAACCCAAGGGGGGCTTTCGCATCATGGCGAACCAAGGTCGTCGGTCCCGTTCCAGCAGCGGCCGCTCCAACACCACCAAGCAGGGGCGGGAGCAGTCGGGCGAGATGGTCAGCGGCCAGGGAGGTCCGTCCTTCACCCAGGGCGGGATCATGCCCG
>DASZOE010000032.1:0-3101 GCA_035550945.1 Acidimicrobiales bacterium | reverse complement strand
GAACGCAGTGGCGGCTGCGTGCCCGAACGCAGTGGCGGCTGCGGGCCCGAACGCAGTGGCGGCTGCGTGCCCGAACGCAGTGGCGGCTGCGTGCCCGAGCCTCCCGGCGAGCCCGCCGGGCCCAGGGCGTCGAAGTCGCGGACCTCGCGCCACTGGCCCGCGTCCCGCACGGCCTGGAGCTCGCGCCCCACCCACGCGTCCCACTCACCCACGGCCGGCCACCGAGTCCACCGCGGCCACGAGCACGTCGACGATGCGCTCGATCTCCTCGGCGGTGATCGTCAACGGGGGCATGAGCACCACCACCGGCCCCAGGGGCCGGAGCAGCACTCCGCGCTCCACGGCGGCGGCGCACACCCGCCGGCCCCAGCGCCCGCCGTCCTCCCCCGGCGGCGGGAGCAGGTCCACGCCGCCCATCAACCCGCACAGGCGGATGTCGCCCACCTCGGGCAGTGGTGCCACCCGGGCGTCGAGCAGGGCCCGCAGCTGGGCCGAGCGGGCGGCGACGTTGGCCAGCACCGCCCCGTCGGTCAGGAGCTCGAGGTGGCGGAGGGCGACGGCCGCGGCCAGCCCGTTCCCGCCAAAGGAGTGGCCGTGGTACAGCGTGCGGGGGCCGAGGTCCTCGCCCAGGAACACGTCGAACACCCGTCCCGACGCCACCGTGGCCGACATCGGCAGGTAACCCGCGGCCAGGCCCTTTCCCAGGCACAGCACGTCGGGACGCACCCCGCACTGGTCGGCGGCGAAGAGCGTCCCGGTGCGGCCAAACCCGGTGGCGACCTCGTCGAAGACGAGCAGGACGTCCGCCTCCCGGCAGGCCCCGGCCAGGGCGGCGAAGGCGTCGGGGGATGCCGTACGCATGCCGGCCGCCCCCTGGACCACGGGCTCGACGACCACCGCGGCGAGACGGTCGGCGTGCTCGGCGACCATGGCCTCGGCGGTGGCCAGCCACGACGGGTCGGAGAAGTCGGGTGCCCGCAGGACCGGGAAGCGCAGCGGGTCGAAGAGGTCGGTGCCGAAGCCGCCGGCGCCCACCGACAGCGAGCCGACGGTGTCGCCGTGGTACGCCCCGCCGAAGGCCAGGTAGGTCGTGCGCCCCGCGACCCCCCGGTTGGCCCAGAACTGGAAGGCGATCTTGAGTGCCTGCTCGACGGCCGCCGCCCCGTCCGAGGCGAAGAGCACGTGAGGCCGGTCGACGGGGACGACCCGGGCCAGGGCCTCGGCCAGCTCGACCACGACCCGGTTGCCGTGGCCGAGCATCGTCGAGTGGGCAACCCGGTCGAGCTGCTCGCGCACGGCGGCATCGAGCTCGGGCACCCGGTGGCCGAGGGTGTTCACCCACAACGAGGAGATGGCGTCGAGGTAGCGGCGGCCGTCCACGTCGACCAGCTCGCGACCCTCGGCCCGCTCCACCACGACGGCGTGGTCGGCGTAGCCCGCCATCTGGGTGAAGCCGTGCCAGACGACGGCGGCGTCCCGCTCGGGCCAGCTCCCGGTCACGCCCCATGTTGCCCGCCCACGACGGGCGCGGACGACAGCAGGCAAAGACGCGGAACAATGTCGCCATGGACATCGCGGGTCGCGCCATCACCGTTCTCGTCGCCGACGACCAGGAGCTGTTTCGTCGGGGCATGCAGACCGTTCTCGCCACCGAGGCCGGTTTCGACGTCGTCGGCGAGGCGTGCGACGGCGCCGAGGCGGTGGCCCGGGTCGGCGAGCTGGCGCCCGACGTCGTGCTCATGGACGTGCACATGCCGGAGATGGACGGCATCGAGGCGGCCCGCCGTATCCGGGAGCGGGCCCCGTCGACCCGCGTGATCATGCTCACCGTCAGCGACGAGGAGGACGACCTCTACGGGGCGGTGCGGGCCGGCGCCAACGGCTACCTGCTGAAGGACTCGTCCCTCGACGACGTGGCCGACGCCGTCCGGGCGGTGGCCCGGGGCGAGAGCCTGATCTCCCCGTCCATGGCGTCCAAGCTGCTCTCCGAGTTCAGCAACCTCACCGGCGAGCCCGCCCCCGAGCCGGGCGGGCCCAAGCTCTCCGACCGAGAGCTGGAGGTGCTCAAGCTGGTGGCCCAGGGGCTCACCAACCGGGAGGCGGCCAGCGCCCTCCACCTGTCGGAGAACACGGTGAAGAACCACGTGGCCAACATCCTGGACAAGCTCCACCTGCGCTCGCGCCTCGAGGCGGCCATGTACGCGATGCGCACGAAGATGTTCGACATCTAGGCGCGCCGGTCCCACCGGCTAGTCCGTTCGGACTAGTGGGAAAGGTCCGAACAGGTGATTGTCGGAACCGCCGGGAACGGGGAGAATGTCGTCGTCCCCCCAGACACCGCGCAACCGGCGCAAACGAGTCGACGGGCGATGGCAGGGCCAGCGGGGCTCGTCCCCAACGTGTCGCCGCAACAAGGCGCCCCGGTGGTCCACCACCGCCCGCCGGCTTGTTCTCTTTTCGGGGACCGCCCAGGCGGGAGCGTCCAGCGGGTACCACGACGGGGCTCGGTATCATCGGGTGGCACCCATGCTCGACGAACGCAAGTCCGCCATCCTCCGCGCCGTGGTCAAGGAGTACATCGAGACGGCCCAGCCGGTCGCCTCGGCCCACGTGGCGCGGATGGCCGACCTGGGCGTCTCCTCGGCCACGGTCCGCAACGAGATGGCCGTCCTCGAGCGAGAGGGCTTCCTCGTCCACCCCCACACGAGCGCGGGGCGGGTGCCCACCGACAAGGGCTACCGCTTCTACGTCGACCACCTGCGCACGCCGCCCGGCCCCCTCGCCCCCGCCCAGAAGCGCGAGGTCGAGGCCTTCTTCACCCGGGCCCACGGTGAGCTCGAGCAGATGCTCGACGACACCGGCCGCCTCCTCACCAACCTCACCGACTGCGCGGCCATGGTCCTCGCCCCCGGCCACGAGGCGGCCACCGTGCGCTCCTTCCAGCTCGTGCCCCTCGGGTCGCGGGTCGCGCTGGCCGTGGTGGTGCTCTCCGACGGGGCCGTGGAGAAGGAGACGATCGAGCTCGACCCCGACGACAGCGAGGCCCGGGTGGCGGCCGCCTCCGCCCACCTCGCCGCCCACCTGGTGGGGCGCACCCCCGC
>DASZOE010000031.1:0-2870 GCA_035550945.1 Acidimicrobiales bacterium | reverse complement strand
GTGTTCGGTGCGCAACGACTCCCGGCGAGGGAGTTCCCGGACAGCCGGTTCGTCGGCCCCTTCGAGGTGCGTGACGCCGGGTTCGCCTCCGTCGAGGTGAAGCCCGTCGAGGGCGACATCCGGAAACGGCCTGCTACGTCGCCCGGAAGGCGTGACCGCCGTCGCCTGCGGGTACGCGCGCGGCGGCCGGTAACGTCCGTCCGATGCCGCCGGCCGTCTCCAGCCCCTTCCTCGACGCCTGCCGCGGTCGTGCGGTCGAGCGGGTCCCCGTGTGGTTCATGCGCCAGGCGGGCCGATCGCTGCCCGAGTACCGGGCGGTCCGGGCCCGAGCCGGGATGCTGGACATCGTGCGCGACCCCGAGCTGGCGAGCGAGGTCACCCTCCAACCCGTGCGCCGTCTGGGCGTCGACGCCGCCATCCTCTTCTCGGACATCGTCGTGCCCCTCGTCGCCCTCGGCGTCGGGCTGGAGCTGCGGGAGGGCGTGGGCCCCGTCCTCGACTCGCCGTTCCGCGGCCGCGCCGACGTCGGCCGTCTCCGCCCGCTCGAGCCCGAGGCCGACATCCCCTACGTCCTCGACACCGTGCGCCTGGTGGCCAAGGAGCTGTCCGTCCCCCTGATCGGCTTCGCCGGGGCTCCGTTCACCCTGGCCAGCTACCTGGTGGAGGGAGGCCCGTCGAAGACCCACGCTCGCACCAAGGCCCTCATGCACACCGACCCGGCGACGTGGGGCCGCCTCCTCGACGCCCTGGCCGACGTCTCCCTGGCCGCGCTGCGGGCCCAGGTGGAAGCGGGCGCCTCGGCCGTCCAGGTCTTCGACTCGTGGGCCGGCGCTCTGACGCCGGCCGACTACCGCCGGTCGGTACTGCCCGCCAGCCGCCGGATCTTCGCCGGCCTCGCCAATCTCGGCGTCCCCCGCATCCACTTCGGCGTAGGCACGGGTGAGCTGCTCGACCTCCTGGCCGAGGCGGGAGCCGACGTCGTGGGCGTCGACTGGCGGGTCCCCCTCGACCGGGCCCGGCACCGTCTCGGACCCCGTGTCGCCGTCCAGGGCAACCTCGACCCCGCCGCCTGCCTGGCGCCGTGGCCGGTCGTGGAAGCAGCCGCACTCGACGTCCTGGCGCGGAACGGGGGCCGGCCCGGGCACGTCTTCAACCTCGGCCACGGGGTGCTCCCGGAGACGGACCCAGTGACCCTGCGCCGGATAGTCGAGCTCGTCCACGAGTGGACGCCGAGCTGACGGCGCCGCGCCGGCCACGCAGGCCGGCCGGCGTCCTGCTGATGGCCTACGGGACGCCGGCCACGCCCGAGGACGTGGAGGCCTACTACACCCACGTGCGACGGGGCCGGCCGCCGACGCCCGAGCTCCTCGCCGATCTACAGGCCCGGTACGAGGCCATCGGCGGGACGTCGCCGCTGCTCGAGCGCACCCGGGCCCAGGCCGCCGGTCTGGCGCACGCCCTGGGGGAAGGATGGGCCGTGGAGCTGGGCATGAAGCACGCCCCCCCGTTCATCGAGGACGGCATGGCCCGCCTGGCCGAACGGGGCGTCGGCGGCATCGTCGGGCTCGTCCTCGCCCCCCACTACTCGGCGCTGTCGGTGGGCGAGTACGGGGCCCGGGCGGCGGCCACCGAGGCCGTGACCGAACGGGGCGTGGCGTTGACGATGGTCGACTCGTGGCACCTGGCGCCGGGCTACGTCGAGCTCCTCGCCGCCCGGGTCCTCGGCGCCCGCGAACTGCTCCTGGTCACCGACCCGAACGCCGTCGAGGTGGTGTTCACCGCCCACAGCCTCCCGGCCCGGATCCTCGAGACTGGTGACCCGTACCCCGACCAGCTCCGGGAGACGGCCGAGGCGGTCGCGGCCCGGGCCGGTCTGGAGCGCTGGTCGATCGCCTGGCAGAGCGCGGGCCGCACCCCCGAGCCGTGGATCGGCCCCGACCTCCTGTCCCACCTGGCCGAGCGGTCCGAGGCCGGCCTCGAGGGGGTGGTCGTCTGCCCGGCGGGCTTCGTCTCCGACCACCTCGAGATCCTGTACGACCTCGACGTCGAGGCTCGCCAGGTGGCCGAGGGCCTCGGCCTGGCCTTCACCCGCACGGAGTCGGCGAACGACGACCCCGCGTTCTGCGCCACGCTCGCCGAGGTCGTCACCGCCGCCGCCCGTGGGTGACGGTCTGCGCGGCCCGAACGCCGTGGGTCTGCGTGGCCCGAACGCCGTGACGGTCTGCGTGGCCCGAACGCCGTGACGGTCTGCGTGGCCCGAACGCCGTGGAAGTGAGCGTCGCGGTCGTCGGGGCGGGGATCACGGGCCTGGCCACGGCCTGGTACCTGCGCAGCGGGGCGGGACCGATCCGGCCCGAGGTCACCGTGCTCGACGCCGGGGCGCGCCCGGGGGGAAAGATCCGGACGGAGGAGCTGGCCGGCGTGCCCGTCGAGGCCGGTCCCGACACCTTCCTCGGCCGGGTCCCGTGGGCCACTGATCTGGCCCGTGAGCTGGGCCTCGGCGACGACCTCCTGCCGCCGGCGACCGGGCAGGCCTTCGTCTGGCACGGCGGGCGCCTGCAGCCACTGCCCCTGGGAACGGTCCTCGGCGTCCCCGTGACGGCCAGGGCCCTCCTCGGCACCCCGTTGCTCTCTCCCCGAGGCCGGGCCCGGGCCGCGCTCGACCTCGTCCTCCCCCGCCGCCGGGGCCGGGGCGCCGACCCGTCGGTGGCCGAGGTCGTCGGCGCCCGGATGGGGCGCGAGGTGCTCGACCACCTGGTGGAGCCCGTCGTCGGAGGGGTCCACGCGGGCCGGGCCGATGCCCTCAGCCTGCGCTCGGCCGCCCGTCCCCTGGCGTCGGCCGCCCAGCGTCACCGGAGCCTGGTGCTGGG
>DASZOE010000030.1:0-3053 GCA_035550945.1 Acidimicrobiales bacterium | reverse complement strand
CCGAGACCTGTTTCGCCGGCTGCTGGAGCGGGCGCTGCAGGAGTTGATCGACGCCGAGCTGTCAGTTGCCATCGGCGCCGGACCACACCAGCGGAGCGAGGCCCGCACCAACCACCGCAACGGCGGGCGGGACAGGTTGTTGTCCACGCCGGCCGGCGACGTCGAGCTGCGCATCCCCAAGGTGCGGGTGGGCTCGTTCTTCCCCTCCCTGCTCGAGCCTCGACGGCGGGTGGACAAGGCGCTGTGGGCCGTGATCATGACCGCCTACACCACCGGCACCAGCACCCGAAAGGTCGACGAGTTGGTGCGGGCCCTTGGATGTGACTCGGGGATCTCCCGCTCCACGGTGAGTCGCATCTGCGCCGAGATCGACACCGAGGTGGAAGCGTTCACCACCCGCCGCCTGGACCACATCGCCTTCCCCTACCTGTATGCCGACGCCACCTACATCAAGGCCCGCCACGACCACCGCATCGTGTCACGGGCCGTGGTGGTGGCCACCGGGGTGGGCGCCGACGGCAACCGAGAGGTGCTCGGCCTGTCCGTGGGCGACAGCGAGGACGAGGTGTTCTGGACCACCTTCCTGCGCTCGCTGCGGGACCGGGGCCTTGGCGGGGTGCGCCTAGTCATCTCCGATGCCCACGTCGGGCTCAAAGCCGCCATCGCCCGGGTGTTCTCTGGCGCTTCGTGGCAGAGATGCAGGGTGCATCTCATGCGCAACGTGTTGTCCAAGGTGCCCCGGGCGTCGGCGGAGATGGTGGCCGCCACGGTGCGCACGGTGTTCGCCCAGCCCGACGCGGCGGCCACCCGGGCCCACCTCCGGGCTGTGGCCGACACCCTGCGGGAGCGCTTTGTGGGGGCCGCCTCCGTGCTCGACGAGGCTGAGCACGACGTCACTGCCTATGCCGACTTCCCCCGTGCCCACCACAAGAAGATCTCCTCCACCAATCCCCTCGAGCGGGTGCACAAGGAGATCAAGAGACGGACCAACGTGGTGGGCATCTTCCCCGACGACCCAGCCGTGGTCCGTCTCGTCGGTGCCATCCTCGTCGAGGTCCACGACGAGTGGCAGACCACCGACCGCCGCTATCTATCCGAGGCCTCCATGGCCCTCATCGACCGAGCCAACGAGGAGGTGATCACCACGACACAGCACCCCCAGCTGCCGGCGGCCTAACGTCGGGGAGCACCGAGGGTCAGGTACTTACTTCCACCACTCGGCGGGACGCTGCCTCCCCGTGCCGGAGTGCTCTGGGCATCCCCCCGTTCCGTGGAGGCATGGTCTATGAGGAGACGCCATGCCAGAGACACGGAGGAAGTACAAACCCGAGTTCCGAGAAGGGGCCGTGCGAATCGTCCAGGAGACCGGCAAGCCCATCGCTGAGGTAGCCCGGGACCTGGGGATCCACGCCGGCACCCTCGGGAACTGGGTGAAGAAGGACCGCCTGGCCCGAGGCGACGAGACAGACGCCACCCAGCTGGATCCCAGCTATGTGCGTCAGCTCGAGCGCGAGAACGCCGAGCTGCGTATGGAGCGTGATGTCCTCAAGCGATCCGTGGTCCTGTGGGTCAAGGAGGCGACGCGATGAGCGTGGCGTCGTTCGTCGCCGCCCAGAGGACCGACCACGGCGTTCCCCACGTGATTTCCTGTCGGGCCCTCGAGGTTTCCGAGTCGTGGTTCTACAAATGGCGGGACCGTCCTCCGACGCCTCGCCAACAGCGCCGGCTAGACCTCGATGCCGCGGTGAAGGCCTCCTTCGAGGGCTCCGAGCGCGACTACGGCTCTCCCCGGGTGCTCGCAGACCTACGGGAGAGGGGCTGGAAGGTGTCCAAGAAGAGCGTCGAGGCCTCCATGGCCCGCCAAGGCCTGGTGGCGCGACCCAAGCGCCGCTTCCGTTCCCTCACCCGAGCGGACAAGACCGCCCCGCCCGCCCCTGACCTGCTCGGGCGTGACTTCTCGGCCGAGACCATCAACCAGAAGTGGTGTGGAGACCTGACCGAGATACCCACAGAAGAAGGCAAGTTGTACCTGGCCATCGTGGAGGACCTGGCCAGTCGCCGAGTGCCGGGCTTTGCCATCGACGACCACCATGACGCCACCCTGGCTGCTGGCGCCTTGAAGATGGCCGCGGCGGTGCGCGGCGGCGATGTGGCCGGCGTGGTCTTTCACTCCGACAGGGGATCGGAGTACAGCGCCGATCTCTTCGAGACGGCCTGTGCCGCCCTGGGCGTCACCCAGTCGATGAGCCGAGTTGGATCGGCTCTGGATAACGCGGCAGCGGAGTCGTTCTTCTCCACCATGGAGTTCGAGTGTCTGTCCAAGCATCGCTTCGCCACCAAGGCCCAGGCACGCCGGGCATTGGCCACCTACATCGACCGCTACAACCGCATCCGACGCCACAGCTCCTGCGAGATGAAGTCCCCGGTCGACTACGAGGCCGTCCTGGCTGCCCGGGAAGCCCAGGAGGCCCAACAGGCGGAGGCGGCGTGAAACCCAGCCTCTCAGAGCCTCATACAGGCCTGCCAAAGACCCGGGTGGATAGGAGGGTGCGGGCGATGCGAGGCTTCAACCAGCTATTCGGACGCCTCCACGTTCCGGGGGGAAGCCCAGTATCGCGGTCGCGACGGTTTCGCGCCTGCCGGCGAGTGAGGTCGTGAGCGTCCCGGGATCCCGTCACGACCGTGCGCTGCGCAACATGACGGATCGCCGGGTCACGGGACCAGTCGCCGCCCGAGAACCGGCGCAGACGAGTGCATCGACGCCCAATAACGCTCGACGCCGCTGATCGGCCCGGGTAGCCCCGAGGCGATCCGGGCGAGCCGTAGGAGGGCTCCCGCCGCCTGTGGCGCAGACCGCGGCACGTTGATGATGAAAAGTGGTTCACTGAGCAGAACGCGAGCACGGCGGGCGTCGGGTGATGGGCGTCTAGGAACATTTAAGAACCCTTTTACAAGACGGGATGCCTGTCCTCCGAGCAGGCTCGGCGCGTGACTGACTCCTTGCATCTACACCCCGCAGGTTTCATGAGGAGGTACCTGCACCACTCTCGGCA
>DASZOE010000029.1:0-5720 GCA_035550945.1 Acidimicrobiales bacterium | reverse complement strand
TCCCCGCTCCCCCGCCGCGCTCCTCGAGGGCGCCACCTCCGCCCTCGCCTGGCGGGGCGACACCGAGGACCGCCAGCACGGCCTCGAGCGCTACCGGCGGAGGGAGGAGCTGCGCATCGCGGCCGCCGACATCCTCGGCCTCCACGAGCCCGGAGAGGACCCGGTGGTCGTCACCGGGGCCTCGCTCACCGCCCTGGCCGAGGCCTGCCTCCACGCCGCGGTCGAGGTCCTGAAGCCGTCACTGCCCTTCGCGGTCGTGGCCATGGGCCGCTTCGGTGGAGCCGAGCTGTCCTACGCCAGCGACCTCGACGTCCTGTTCGTCTACGACGGCTCCACGCCCGCCGACTTCGCCATGGCCGAGAAGTCCGCCGTCGCCCTCCGCGAGTTCCTATCCGGCCCGACCCCCGCGACGCGCCTGTACACGGTCGACGCCGACCTGCGGCCCGAGGGCAAGCAGGGCCCGATGGCCCGCAGCCTCGAGGGCTACCGGACGTACTACGAGCGGTGGGCGCAGGTGTGGGAGCGCCAGGCCCTGATCCGGGCCCGTCCCGTCGCCGGCGACGCCGAGCTGGGCCGGGCCTTCTGCGAGCTCATCCACGCCTTCGTGTGGGAGCGCCCGTTCCGGGAGGCCGACACCCGCGAGGTGCGCCGCATGAAGGCCCGCATCGAGCGGGAGCGCATCCCCCCCGGCGAGGATCCCCAGTTCCACCTCAAGCTGGGGCGGGGGTCGCTGTCGGACGTGGAGTTCTGCGCCCAGCTCCTCCAGCTCCAGCACAAGGTCCCAGCGGCCGGGACCACCGCCGCCCTCGAGGCCCTGGACGCGGCCGGGGCCCTG
Organism: Acidimicrobiales bacterium; assembly: GCA_035550945.1. Classification (GTDB taxonomy): domain Bacteria; phylum Actinomycetota; class Acidimicrobiia; order Acidimicrobiales; family AC-14; genus DASZOE01. The sequence goes on along the minus strand of DASZOE010000029.1, from coordinate 4,885 downwards.
GCCCCCGACGACCGGGCCGTGCTCGGCGAGGCCTACCACTTCTGCGAGCGCACCCGGAACCGGTGGTTCCTGGTCAAGGGGACGCCCGACGACTCCCTGCCCCGCACACCCGAGAACCTGGCCCGGCTGGCCCGCTCCCTGGGGACGACGCCCCAGGAGCTGCGCGAGAGCTACCGGCGGGTGACCCGGCGGGCTCGCCTGGTCGTGGAACGGGTCTTCTACGGGAAGACGACGTGACGGTCGGCGGTGGCCTCCGGCGACGGGGGGACGGCGACCGCCATCTCGGCGCTGAGGTAGGCGGGCATGGCGCCCCGCACCTCGCCGCAGACTGTGCAGACGACCACCACGTAGCGCTGGTCTCGGCTCCGGGTACGCCAGGCGTGCTGCTTGCAAAGGGTCATCGCTCTCCCATGGTCGCCGGCGGGCCCGCGTCACCGACGGCGTAGCGCCGGAGCCGGGAGGCGTCGTCGGGGCCGAGCAGCTCCGCCACGTCGAACACCACGCCGGGGCGCACCGCCCGCAGCGCCAGCTCGGCGGCGCTGCCCGGCGCCGGGGCGTCCGTGGTCAGCAGCACCACCCGCGCGTCGGGGGCCACCGCCCGCAGCACGGCCGCGGTGCCGATGGCCCTGGTGGCCGTGTCCGTGCGGCTCAACCCGGTCCTGGTCGTGGTGAACGCCCCGGAGACGTCGAAGAGCCAGATGCCCCCGGCCCGGTCGTGGGCCGCGAGGTCGGCCGTCACGCCGCCGGCGAGGCGGCGGTCGGCGACGACGTCGTCGAACCCGCACTCGAGCAGCAGCGAGCGGGCGACGTGGCGGGCCTGGTGGCCGTCGGGGCGTTCGGCGATCACCGTCCCCGGGGACTCCCCGGCCACTCGGGCCCGCGCCGCAGCCACGTACGCCTCGTCGGTGTCGTAGCCCAGGTAGTGGCGGCCGGCCCGCAGCGCGGCCACGGCGGTGGTCCCCGAGCCGACGAAGGGGTCGAGAACGACGTCGCCCCGGTAGGTGAACAGCTCGATCAGCCGCAGGGGGAGCTCGACGGGGAAGGGGGCCGGGTGGCCGACCCGGGTCGCGCTCTCGGCCGGGATCTCCCAGACGTCGGTGGTCGCCTCGAGGAACTCGTCGCAGGAGATGGAGGCCTGCGCCGGCAGCCCCCGCGCCGCCCGCTCCCGCGCCGAGAAGGCCCGGTCGAAGCGGCCCTTGCTGGCGATGACGACCCGCTCGGTGAGGTCGCGCAGCACCGGGTTGGCCGGGCTCCGGAACGAACCCCAGGCACAGGAGCCGGCCGCCCCCCTGGCCTTCCACCACACGACCTCGCCCCGGAGGAGCAGGCCCAGGCGGTCCTGGAGGATCGAGATCACGTCGGCGGCCAGCGACCGGTAGGGGCGGCGGCCGAGGTTGGCCACGTTGACGGCGATGCGGCCGCCGGGCTCGAGCTTGACCGCGCACTCGGCGAAGACGGCGCAGAGCATCTCGAGGTAGTCGAGGTAGGTCGCGGGGACGTGGCCCGAGCCCAGAGCGGCCTCGTACTCCTTCCCCGCGAAGTAGGGCGGCGAGGTCACCACGAGGGCGACCGAGGCGTCGGCGACCTGGCTCATGTGCCGGGCGTCGCCCACGAACAGCTCGTCGACGACGGGCGCGGGACGCACCTCGGCGTCGGCGGACACGACCGGCGGCCGGAAACGGGCGTAGAAGCGGGTCGCGTCGTGGCTCTCCCGCCGGCCCACGCCGAACGCCGACGTCGCGGTCGGGTCCCCGCGCCTCGCCATCGGGCCGAGCGTAGGCCGTGGGCGACCGGCGGCCGGGGACTCGCCGAAATCGCCTACGGGGAAGCCATCCTGAACGTCAGGCATCGCCTACGCTCCGGTCGTGAGCGGACCGGCGTGGCTCACCGACGAAGAGCAGCGCATGTGGCGGAAGCTCGTGGCCATGACGACGCTGCTCCCCGCCGCCCTCGACGCCCGCCTCCAGCGGGAGGCGGGGCTCACCCACTTCTCCTACTGGGTGCTGGCCATGCTCTCCGAGGCCCGCGACCGGTCCCTGCGCATGAGCGAGCTGGCGGCTCGGTGCAACTCGTCGCTGTCCCGACTCTCCCACGTCGTCGGCAAGCTCGAGGCGCGGGGCTGGGTCCGCCGCCAGCGGCCGGCCGACGACGCCCGCGGCAACCTGGCGGTGCTCACCGACGAGGGGTTCGCCAAGGTCGTGGCCACTGCGCCGGGCCACGTCGAGCAGGTGCGGGCCCTGGTCTTCGACCGTCTCACCCTCGAGCAGGTGCACCAGATCGACGAGATCTGCGCCGCCCTCCTCACCGAGCTGGACCCCGGCGGCCGGGTGGCGGCCCTGCCCGACTGACGGCCCTCGGTGGCTGTCAGGGTCCCTGGGAGGAAGCTCCCGCCCGCTCCGCGTTGCGCTCGGCCAGGAGCCCGACGACGAGGTCGCGCATGGAGAACACGCCGGCCAGGTCGCCCGCCTCGTCGACCACCACCAGGTGCCGGAAGCCCCGGTCGCGCATGAGCCGGGCCGCTTCGAGCACCTCGAGGCTGGGCAGGACGGTTGTCAGCTTGCCGGGAAGGAGGTCCCCCACCGTGAGGGCGCTGGCGTCCTTGCCCCGGGCGATGGCCCGCAGAGCGTCGCGGTCGGTGACGATCCCCGAGGGCTTCCCGTCGGTGAGGACCACGGCCGACCCGACGCCCCGCTCGATCATCCAGACGGCGGTGTCCCGCAGGCTGTCCCCCTCGGAGACCGTCAGCACGGCCCGGGTGATGAGCGAGTCGATCTCCATCCCGACGCGACCTCCTGTGCTCCGCCCGGGCGGTCGACCCACGGCGCCGCCGGCACTGTAGCGGGGGCGTCGGGCGGGGGACGGGGGACGATCGCTGGTTCCTTCCCCCCTCGGGGTGGTAGAGGTGAACGTGAAATCGATCACAAGGGTGGCCATGAGCCTCGTTCACCGCGTGCTGTATCCGAACCCCATCCTGTCCCTGGACGAGTACGTCGCCCGGGGCGGCGGCAAGGGCGTCGCCGCGGCCCGCAAGATGGAACCGGCCGCGATCATCGAGCAGGTCCTGGCAGCAGGTCTGCGGGGCCGCGGGGGCGCCGGGTTCCCGACCGGCCTCAAGTGGCAGGCGGTCGCGGCCAACAACTCCCCGGAGATGGGCGCCACCGTCGTCGTGAACGCCGCCGAGGGCGAGCCGGGGACGTTCAAGGACCGGACCATCCTGCGCCGCAACCCCTACCTGGTGGTCGAGGGCGGCCTCGTCGCGGCGCGGGCGGTGGGTGCCGACTTCGTGATCTTCGCCCTCAAGCGGGCCTTCGAGGGTGAGATCGACCGGGTGCGGACCGCCATGGACGAGATCGAGGCCGACGGCTGGGCCGAGGGCGTCGAGATGGCCGTGTTCGAGGGCCCCGACGAGTACCTCTACGGCGAGGAGAGCGCCCTGCTGGAGACGATCGACCGCGGCTGGCCCTTCCCCCGGGTGGTGCAGGTCTTCCGCCGGGGCATCCGCGGGAACCTTCCCGACGACGCGCCCGGCGCTCCCGCCCTGGTCAACAACACCGAGACGGTGGCCAACGTGGCTCGCATCGTCGCCCGGGGGCCGGCGTGGTTCCGCACCGTCGGCACCGACGAGTCGCCGGGCACCGTGGTGTGCACGATCACCGGCGACACCCAGCGCCACGGGGTCGGCGAGGTCCACATGGGGACGCCGCTGGGCGAGGTCATCGAGCTGGTGGGCGGCGGGCCCCGGCCCGGGCGCCGGGTCAAGGGCGTGCTCTCGGGCGTCGCCAACGGCATCATCCCCGGCGACAAGCTGAACACCCCCGTGAGCTACGAGGGGCTGCGGGCCATCGGCAGCGGCGTGGGCTCGGGCGGCTTCATCGTGTTCGACGACACCGCCGACATGGCCGCCGTGGCCGCCGGCGTGTCCCGCTTCCTCGCCGTCGAGTCGTGCGGGCAGTGCTCCCCGTGCAAGCTCGACGGTCTCACCCTCTCGGACTCGCTGGCCCGGCTCGTCGGGCCCCAGGCCCGCGAGCACGAGCTCCAGGTCGTCCGCCGCCGCCTGGGCACCGTGGCCGAGCGCGCCCGCTGCTTTCTCGCCACCCAGCACCAGGTCGTCCTCGGCAGCATCCTCGAGCACTTCTCCGACGAGCTGGCCGACCATGCCTCCGGGGCCCGGGGGCCGGTGGAGGCGGCGCTGATCGCCGAGCTGCTCGACATCCGCGAGGACCGGGCCGTCCTCGACGAGCGCCATCGCCGTAAGCAGCCCGACTGGTCGTACAACAACGTCGACTCCGGCACCCCGCCTGTCGACCGCTATCCGAGCGTCGCTTCCCCCTGGAGCCTCTGAACCCTCAGCCCGCCTCGGAGCCGGGGCGGGCGCGGAAGAGCACCACCGTTCCCACCAGGGCGGCGATGACGGAGCCGGCCAGCACGCCGATCTTGGCTGCGTCCTGGACCGGGCCCGCGTCGTAGGCCAGCTCGGCGATGAACAGCGACACGGTGAACCCGATGCCGCCGAGGGCGGCGACACCGGCGAGCGTCGGCCAGGTGGCCCCCGGCGGGAGCTGGCCGAGGCCGCTGCGCACGGCCAACCACGTGGCCAGCGTGATGCCCGCCATCTTGCCGACCACCAGGCCGAGGACCACGCCGGTCGTCACGCCCAGGGCGCCGGCGGCGTCGAAGGACTCCGCCTTGATGGAGACGCCGGCGTTGGCGAGGGCGAAGATGGGCACCACTGCGAAGCTGGTCCAGGGGTGCAGGACGTACTGCATGCGCTCGGCCGGCGACACCGAGGTCTTGGCCAGGCGGGTCATGGCGTTGAGCTCGCCGGGCTCGGGGTCGTCGGCCAGGTCGGCGGCCCAGTGACGGGCCACCGCGGCGGGGGTGAGGG
>DASZOE010000028.1:0-1565 GCA_035550945.1 Acidimicrobiales bacterium | reverse complement strand
CGCCCGGGCGGGTCGACCCCCGTCGGCCCCGCCCGCAATCCGCGCCCGGCGGAGGGCCGTGATGCGCATGGCGATCGGCGTGGGGCTGGTGGTGAGCGGCGTGGCCGCCTTCCTCGCGGCCAGCGACGCCTTCTCCGCCCTGCGCCAGGGCGTCCTCGCCACCGCCGCCATCGTCGCCGGCCTGGCACTCGTCACCGGGCCCTGGTGGCTGCGGCTGGGGCGGGACCTGGCCCGGGAGCGGGCCCAGCGCATCCGGTCGGAGGAGCGGGCCGAGGTCGCCGCCCACCTGCACGACTCCGTCCTGCAGACCCTCGCCCTCATCCAACGCAACGCCGACGACCGCCGGACGGTAGTGACCATGGCCCGCCGCCAGGAGCGGGAGCTGCGGGGATGGCTCTACCAGACCGGCCGGCGAACGGATGAGGGCCGCGGCGAGAGCCTGGCCGTCGAGGTTGCGAGGGTCGCGGCCGAGGTCGAGGAGCTGCACGGGGTGGCCATCGAGGTGGTGACCGTGGGCGACGTCGTGCTCGACGAAGGGTTGTGGGCCCTGGTCGGCGCGGCCCGCGAGGCCATGGTGAACGCAGCCCGCTGGTCGGGCGCGCGCACCGTGTCGGTGTACACCGAGGTGGGCGAGGCCGACGTGGCCGTGTTCGTCCGGGACTGGGGATCGGGCTTCGACCTGGCCGCCGTCGGCCCCGACCGCCACGGTGTGCGCGACTCCATCTCCGGGCGCATGGCCCGCCACGGTGGGAGGGCGGTCGTGCGCACCGCCCCGGGCGACGGCACCGAGGTGGAGCTGCGCTTGGCCCGGGAGGGACGATGATCCGCCCCCGGGTCTTTCTCGTCGACGACCACCACCTGTTCCGCTCCGGGGTGCGGTCCGAGCTCGGCGACGCCGTCGAGGTGGTGGGCGAGGCCTCCGAGGTCGAGCCCGCGGTCGAGATGATCCTCGAGCGCCGGCCCGACGTCGTCCTCCTCGACGTCCATCTGCCCGGGGGCGGCGGCCAGGCGGTGATCGGCGGCGTCGCGCCGGCGGCTCCCGACGTCCGCTTCCTGGCCCTGTCGGTGTCGGACGCGGCCGAGGACGTGATCGGCGTGATCCGGGCCGGGGCCCGCGGCTACGTCACCAAGACCATCTCGGGGCCCGAGCTGGCCGACGCCGTCCGCCGGGTGGCGGATGGTGACGCCGTCTTCTCTCCCCGCCTTGCCGGCTTCGTGCTCGACGCGTTCTCCGCCGTCCCGGGACCGGCCGCCGATCCCGAGCTCGACCAGCTCACCGCCCGGGAGCAGGAGGTGCTGCGCCTCATCGCCCGCGGCTATCCCTACAAAGCGGTGGCGCGGGAGCTGGTGATCTCGGTCCGCACGGTCGAGACCCACGTGTCCTCGGTGCTCCACAAGCTGCAGCTCTCGAACCGCAACGAGCTGAGCCGCTGGGCCGCGGAGCGCCGGCTGATCTGACGCCTCGTGGACATCCTCCTGCCCGTACCGACGCAGGAGCCCTCGCCCAGGTCGTGGTCGTGGCGGTGGCGCTCGCCGCGACGGGCTCGTGGCCCGCGGGGTGGTGG
>DASZOE010000027.1:0-1992 GCA_035550945.1 Acidimicrobiales bacterium | reverse complement strand
GCGCAGATGTGGGCCCCGGCCGCCTTCCAGGGCGAGTCGGCGGTGGAGCTCATGGAGTGCAGGGCGTAGGTCCGGGCGGCGATGACCTGGGCCTGGAGGGCCTGCACGGGCCACTCCGGCGGCACCTCGGCGATCCCCTTGAGGTAGTCCTCGAGCCCGACCTCGTTCACGACGGCCAGCCCCCCCGGGGCGGGCACGATCTCGACCGCCCCCCGGTAGGTGCCGACGCCCTCGGCGGTGAGGAGGCCGCCGGTGCCGTCCACGGGCTCGAAGCGAACGCGGTCGACGACCCAGCCGGCCGGACTGTCGGCCGCGGCGGGCGCCGGGGCGGTCCCGGTCGAAGCCAGGGCGGCCACCGTCAGCAGCGCGAACGCGGTGGGGGCGAGACGGACGCGCATCGAGTTCGGCCGAAGGGTAGTCACCGGCGCGCACGCCGGTCCAAGAAGTGACGGCCGGCGGTGTCTCGGAGAGAAAGAAGCGGCCGCGGATCAGTAGTAGTACGACCTCCGGCGCCGGCCGACCAGCCACACCACGAGGACGGCCCCGAGGATGGACATGATCCAGCCGGGCTGGTACCCCGGACCGAAGAGCAGGCCTCCGACCAGGCCTCCGAGGATGGCGCCGGCGACGCCGGCGGCGGCGGTGCCGAGGATGCCCATGTCCTGGGGACCGGGGACGAGGAGACGGGCGATGGCGCCGACGATGAGGCCGACGACGAACAGCACGATGATCGACCAGACCAGCGACTCACCGGCCGGGGTGAGAGCAAGCAACGTTGTCATGCCTGACCTGTTCCCCACCGGACGGTCCCCGACACGGGCCCCCGGGCCGCGCCCGGGCGGCGGGTCAGCTGGTCAGCGTGTCGGCGGGGACGGCGCCCAGGCGCCCGGCGCGGAAGTCCTCGAAGGCCTGGACGAGCTCGGCCCGGCTGTTCATGACGAAGGGCCCGTACCATGCGACCGGCTCCCCGATCGGCTCTCCGCCCAGCACGAGGACGTCGAGCTCGGCCCCGGCCCGGTCCGCCGACACCTCGGCCTCGACGACGAGGTGGTCGCCGGCCCCGAGGACGGCCAGCTCCCCCCGGGCGAGGGGACGGTGCTCGGCGCCGACCGTGCCCCGGCCGGACAGCGAGTAGACGAGGGCGTTGTAGCGCCGGGGCCACGGGAGCAGGAGCCGGGCACCGGGCGCCAGGGTGGCGTGGACGAGGGTGATGGGCGTGTGGGTGACGCCGGGGCCGGCCGAGTCGCCGAGCTCGCCGGCGATCAGGCGCACGAGCGCCCCGCCGTCGGACGAGCGCCGCAGGGTGACCCGCTGGGCGGCGATGTCCTGGTAGCGGGGGGGCACCCACTTCTTGGCCGCGGGCAGGTTCACCCAGAGCTGGAACCCGTGGAAGAGCCCGCCGCTGACGACCAGCTCCTCCGGTGGGGTCTCGATGTGCTGGATCCCGGCCCCGGCCGTCATCCACTGGGTGGCGCCGTTGCCGATCACGCCGCCGCCCCCGGTGGAATCCCGGTGCTGCATCGTGCCGTCGAGCATGTAGGTGACGGTCTCGAAGCCCCGATGTGGGTGCCACGCCGTCCCCTTGGGCTCCCCGGGGCCGTAGTCGACCGCTCCCATCTGGTCGAGGTGCACGAAGGGGTCGAGAAGGGCCAGGTCGACGCCGGCGAAGGCCCGGCGCACGGGGAACCCCTCGCCCGCGTAGCCCTCGGGCGCGCCGGTGACGGAGACGACGGGGCGGGCCCGGCTCCCCGCGGTGTCGGGCTCGGCGACCGCGGGCAGGGCAAGGACGTCGTCGACGGTCACTGCGGGCACGGGAACCTCCTCGGGACCTCCAGTGTGCAAACAAGAGGGCCCGGGGACCCATTCCGCCGGCCCCTGGTGCGGGCCGGGGCGATCGGGTAGGACACCGGGGATGCCCGAACGCCCCCACGTCATCGTCTGGAGCGACTACATCTGACCGTTCTGCTACGTCGCCCTCGAGCGGGCGACGTG
>DASZOE010000026.1:0-2259 GCA_035550945.1 Acidimicrobiales bacterium | reverse complement strand
CGACGGGGCCGTGGCGACGATCGGCGAAGCCGGCGGCCAGGTCGTCGTCGCGCCCCAGCGGGTCCCCGCCGGTCGCTTCACGATCGTCACCGACCCCCAGGGTGCCCCCTTCGCCCTCTTCGAGGGCGAGGTCGACCCGTGAGCTCCGGGGGCCCCGGCGTCCGTTCGGCGGTGGTCCGCAGTCGGCGGGGCATGGTGTCCTCGGCGTGACCGCTCGCCGGTCAGGCCAAGTGCACCGACGCCGGTCCGCCCTCCACACTCCCGATGGGGAGGAAGCCGGCCGCCACCAGGCCGGGGTCGGCCGCCATCCCCGCGGCGACGACGGCCAGGCGGCCGCCGGACGTCTGAGGGTCGAAGGCCAGGGCCTCCAGGGCGCGGTCGGCCTCGGCCTTCACCTTGCCCTCCAGGTGCAAGCGGTTGCGGGCGTCGCCGCCCGTGCGGGTCCCGGCCTCGGCCGCGGCGCGGGCGCCGGGATAGAGGGGCAGGGCGGCGGCGTCGACCTGCAGGGTGACCTGCGAGCGCTCGGCCATCTCCCACGCGTGGCCCAGCAGCCCGAAGCCGGTCACGTCGGTGACGGCGTGGGGCGGCTCGGGCAGGGCGGCGAGCGCTTCGGCCGCCACCCGGTTCAGCCGGCGCATGACCGCGATGGTCGCGGCCTTGTCGTCGGGGGCCCCTCCGGCGAGGACGATGCCGCTACCCAGGGGCTTCGACAGCAGCAGCACGTCTCCCGGTCGGGCGCCGGCCTTGGTCCACACCCCGTCGGGGTGGACCAGGCCCTGCACGGCCAGACCGAAGATGGGCTCCTCGGACCGGATGGTGTGGCCCCCGGCGACGACGCCGCCAGCCTCGGCCACCACCCGGGCGGCGGCCCCGAGGATGGTGCCGATCGCCTCCACGGGCAGGCGCTCGGGGAAGGCGGAGATGTTGAGGGCCAGCACCACGCGGCCGCCCATGGCGAACACGTCGCTGCAGGCGTTGGCGGCGGCGATCGTGCCGAAGTCGTCGGGGTCGTCGACGAGGGGCGGGAAGAAGTCGGTGGTCGAGACGAGGGCGGCGTCGTCGGAGAGCCGGTAGACGGCGGCGTCGTCGAACGGCGCCAGGCCGACGACCAGGTCCGGGAACGGAGTGGAGGCGGCGAGGTCGCGCACCAGGCCGGCGAGTGGCGCGGCGCCCCACTTGGCCGCACAGCCGCCGCAGGACGTCCACTCGGTGAGGTTGACCGTCATGGTCCCAGTATGACGGTCTCCTCCACCCAGCGGAGATAGCGCTCGTTCCCGTCCCGCACGGCGGTCACCAGGACCTCGGGCGTGTCGTAGGAGTGGGCGTCGCCGATGGCGGCCACCACCTCGTCGACACGGGCCGCCGTCGTCTTGGCCAGGCACAGCCACTCGGAAGCCGACTCGACCCGGCCCTCCCACCAGTACCGGCTCTCGACCGGGCCGAGCAGCTGCACGCACGCCGCCAGCCGGCGCTCGAGCAGGACCGAGGCGAGGCGGTCGGCCTCCTCCCTCGAACCTGCCGTCGTCTGGACCTGGACGCAATCCGTGGCCATCCCCCATTGTGGTGCCACTGCGTTCGGCCACGCCGGCGGTCGTACGCTGGGGCGATGGCGCGCGCCGTGGCGATCGTCCCCCACACCCACTGGGACCGCGAGTGGTACGCGTCCTTCCCCACCTTCCGCCTGCGCCTGGTCGACCTCCTCGACGACCTCCTGCCCCGCCTCGAGGCCGACCCGTCCTACGCCCGCTTCCTCCTGGACGGCCAGCTGGCCATGGTCGACGACTACCTCGCCGTGCGCCCCGAGGCCGAGGGCCGGCTGCGCCGGCTGGCGGCGTCGGGCCGCGTCACGGTGGGGCCCTGGTACGTGCTGCCCGACGAGTTCTGCGTGTCGGCCGAGACCCTCGTCCGCAACCTCGAGCTCGGCCTCGAGCGGGCGGCCGCCTTCGGGGGCGCCATGACCGTGGGCTACCTCCCCGACATGTTCGGCCACGCCGCCCAGATGCCCCAGCTCCTGCGCCTGGCCGGGTTCGCGCACGCGGTGGTGTGGCGGGGCGTCCCCGCGGCCGTCGACCGCACCGCCTTCTGGTGGTCGGCGCCCGACGGCTCGACGGTGCGGGCCGAGTACCTGCCCGTCGGCTACGGCAACGGGGCCGCCGTCCCCGACGACGCCAAGCGCCTGCTCGAGCGGGTCCGGGCCCACGAGGCCGAGCTGGCCCCCGTCCTCCCCCCCGGCGCGTCCCTCCTCTGGATGAACGGGAC
>DASZOE010000025.1:0-1645 GCA_035550945.1 Acidimicrobiales bacterium | reverse complement strand
GTACTGCTCGATCGCAAGCGGCACGCGTCCGTCCTACCCAGCCGACGACTGGCGAAGCGGACCATTAATCGGGGGGCGGGTGCGCGCGTCGAGTCGACCGGGACCGCGAAGCAGCCAACAAAGAGGATGACCACGACGTAGGTGCCCCGTCGCCTGATCCGAGCGCGCTAATACGGCCTCAAGAACCCGGACTGGAGGCCAAAGGCGGTCCACCGTAGGATCGGCCAGGGAGAGGCAGGGACGTTGCCGCGCCGACCGGCCCGAGCAGTGATCGCCCTGCAAAGTCGGACGAGATGCGCCTGCGCCGGACCAGCGGCATGCTCGAGGCCGGCGCGCACGCGCCGGCGTCCTTGATGCCGTCTGCTGAAGTCACCGGTGTTGGAGACCGGTGCCTTTGGAACTTGCTAATCCCGAGTCCGACGCACTCAGCACACGCGCCGCGTGGACATGTTTCCCGCAGGAGCAGAAAGGCACCGGTCTCGGTCCCCACGAGCGGCGTCTCGAACGACGTCGGCCTTCCCGAATCCTGCGCGGTCGTCTAATCCCAGCCGATCGACCTCATTCGTAGTTGCCGCGCCCGCTGGCCGCGTCGCGCATCCGGTCGAACAGGGCCGCCACCGGCCCCAGCGCCGTCCGCACGCCGGCCTCGTTGGGCACCGACGGGTGCGGTCGCGTGGGATCGATCTTCTTGACCGACTCGACCTTCGAGCCGCGCTCGAGGAGCTCCTCCTGGCTGAAGGTCTGTCGCATGTGCGCGAACATCTCGCCCTCCTCCTCGGCGATGTGCTCGCGGATCTCCCCCGTGAGCGTGGCCAGCTCTTCATCGAACGACGGGTCGCTCGGGTCCAGGCCGTCCAGCCGCTGCAGGGTCTGCTCGGCCTCGGCGTGCTCCTGCTTCGCCCGCTCGGCCTCCTCGGCGCTGACCTTCTTCTCGACCGCCGGGTATACCTCGGTCTCCTCGGCCACGGAGTGGCGCACGAGCTCGATGGTCACCTGACGCATGCGCTGCCGACGCCGGACACGGGAACCGGCGTCGCTGGCGCCGGCCAGGGCCTCAAGCTCGGCGAACATCTCCTCGACCTCTCGATGGTCGTGCTCGAGGATCTCGATCACGTCGCGCTGCTGCTCCGCCATCCGACTAGTCCTCGATCGTGGGACTGCCTGGGTGTTCATACCACCGCCGCGCGCGCTCTGAACGGCGACTGCCTGGATGCGCTGGGTGGCGCCGGGGCACCGGAGATCCTTGCAAGCCTCAGGGGGACGACGAACAGGAGGAGCCGCCGTTCACCTGGCCTGGAGCGCAGGGCCGGCGCAGCCATCCGCCCCCGCAGCGGCACGGACAGCACCCACGGCGTCCATCGGACCGCAGAGCATTGTCTGCGTAGACGCGGGCACGCGGATACGACCCGGCCGACGCGATTCGCCGAGACGCTCGTGCTCGTCTGGCGCCGGCGCAGGCATCTTCGCGAGGCGTGCGCCCCGCTTGTCGCCGGCGGTCAGCCTCCTCCCTTGAAAGGCGACGACCGACTAGCGGATCCGCCCCGATGTCTGAGTACCGGCCGAGGGTGCTCTTCGTCGCGCAAAGCGGCACCAGTGCGCCGCGGGGTGGCGATGGCAGGCGGTCTTCTACCAGTCCCTCGATCTC
>DASZOE010000024.1:0-6624 GCA_035550945.1 Acidimicrobiales bacterium | reverse complement strand
ACGCAGGCCGGCCACTGCGTTCAGGCCACGCAGGCCGGCCACTGCGTTCAGGCCACGCAGGCCGGCCACTGCGTTCAGGCCACGCAGGCCGGCCCTCCGTCCTCTCCGTCGGGGCCCTCGACCCGACGAAGGGGCACGACTTCGTGGTCGAGGCCGTGGGGCTGCTGCCGGTCCAGAACCGGCCCCCGGTGGACGTCGTCTACGAGCGGTGGGCGCCCGGGTACGACGAGGAACTTCGGGGGCTGGCCCGGCGGGTGGGGGTGGAGCTCCGCCTCCACCGGGGTGTGACCGACGCCGAGCTCGTCGAGCTCTACCGCCACGCCACCGTGACCGCCTGCGCGGCGCGGCTGGAGCCCTTTGGGCTGAGCCCGGTCGAGTCCCTGAGCTGCGGCACGCCGGTCGTCGCCGTGCGCGAGGGCGGCTTCCGGGAGACGGTGATCGACGGCGTCAACGGCGAGCTCGTCGAGCGTCACCCGCCCGCATTTTCCTCGGCCCTCGACCGGGCGCTGTGGCGACGGGACGAGTGGGACCCGTGGGCCCTGCGGGCCACGGTCGTGCCCCGCTGGAGCTGGGAGAGGTCGTCGGCACGCCTCCACGAGCTCCTCGCAGAGGTGGCGGCCAGTTGAGCCTGCTCATCACGCCGCCGGAGACGGGGACCTCCCGGCGCACGCTGCTGCTGGCGTTCCGCTCCTCGGCGGCCAGCGCCGCCGTCACCTACCTGTTCAACCTGGCGATCCTCCCCTTCGTGCTCGGGCGGGTGGGATCGCCGATCTACGGCGCCTGGGCGACGATGGCTTCCATCCTGGCCGTCGGCGGTCTGGCGGACGCGGGGATCCGCACCGAGATCGTGCGCCGCGTGGGCAGGGCGCGTGGCGACGGTGACGCCGACGGGCTGGAGCGCAGCGTCCACCAGGGTGTGACGCTGCTGGTGATCCTCGCCGCCGCGATCGTGGCCGTCGGCGTCGCCGCCGCCCCCGCCATCCGCGCCTTCGCCTTCCCTTCCGGCGTCCCCGGCTACCGCAGCGCCGAGATCGACTTGCTGCTCCGCCTGACCGTCGCCGTCCTCGCCGCCGAGCTCGTGGCCAACGGCTACTTCGGCGTGCTGCGGGGCGTCCAGCGGGCGGACGTCGAGACGACCGGCGTAATGCTGTCGGTCCCTGTATCCGCGCTCGTCACCGTGGTCGGCGTCCACCTGGGGTGGGCCCTGTGGGCGCTCTTCTCGGGCAGCCTCACCGCCCTCGCCGTGACGGTGGCCTGGAGCTGGATCGGCACCCGCCGGCTGGCGCCGGGGCTGCGACTGCGCCTCGTGGCCATGAGCGGGCCGGTGGCCAGGGGCTACTTGGGCCTGTCCGCCCTGGCCCTCCTGTCGCAGGTCAGCGAGGTGGTCGACTCCCAATGGGACAAGGTGGTGCTGTCGCGCTACGTGGGCTCGGGCGCGGTCGCGTCGTTCCAGATCGGGACCACGCTCGTGCTCCAGGGCAAGGTGCTCGCCCTCCTGCCGCTCGCCCCCCTCCTCGTCGCCATCGCCGAGCTGCGGCGGCGCGATCCGGCCCGGGTGGACGCGCTGTACGACCTCATGGCCCGGGCCGCCATGGCCCTCACCGCCGTCGTCCTGAGCGCCATCTGGGTCTTCGTCCCCGCCTTCCTGCGCCTCTGGCTCGGCCCGGGAGACGTGCCCGAACGGGCCGACGTCGCCGCCCGCCTGTTCACGTTCGCGGTGGTGCTCAACCTCCTCTGCGCCCCCCTCGCCCTTCGGGCCTTCGGGGAGGGGTGGTACCGGCTGACGGCCGCCAGCGCGGCCACGAACATGGTGGTCAACGGGGGCACCAGCCTTGCCCTGACGATGGCGGTCGGGTTCGAGGGGGCGCTCTACGGCTCGATCGTGGGCACGGCCGCGGGGTGTGCGCTGATGATCGCCCTGATGCGGCGCCGCCTCGGGGACCGGTGGGTCCCGATCCCGCTCCGGGGCCTCGTGGTCGGCTTCACGGCCGCCGTCGGGGCCCTGCTGCTGGGCCTGGACGGGGTCGGGTCGTGGCCGACGCTGCTCGTCGCGGGCGCCGGCTACGTCCTCCTCGTCGGGCTCGCCTGCACCCGGGCCGAGCGCCTCGACGTCCGAGAGCTACTGTCCCGCCGGGTGCCCGCGCAGGAGATGGCGGACAGACTTGCCGTACGGCGCGCCCCACCGGCGGTTCCACGCCGTTCCCCTCCGTCCGGGGATGCGGGCCGTCGAGATCGGCGGCAGCCTGGCCGGCCTCCAGTTCGTGCTGGCCAAGGAGGGCCTGGAGGTCGTGAACGTCGATCCGGGGGAGCAGGCCGTGCACGGCTGGCCTGTCGACGCCACGTCGATCGGCTGTCTGAACCGGGCGTTCGGGACCGAGGTCGAGCTGCGCAACTGCTATCTCGAGGAGGCCGGCCTCGACGACGCCTCCGTCGACCTCGTGTACAGCATCTCCACCATCGAGCACATCCCCATGGAGCTGCTGCCGTCGATCCTGGGCGAGGTGCGCCGGATCCTGGTCCCGGGCGGACGTTTCGTCCTGACCGTGGACCTCTTCCTCGACCTCGAGCCGTTCAGCTACGAGACGGAGAACATCACCGGCCGCAACGTGGACGTCCGCTGGCTGGTCGAGACCGCGGGCCTCCACCTCGAGCAAGGAGACCGCAGCGAGCTCTACGGGTTCCCCGAGTTCGACCCGAAGCGGGTCATGGGCAACCTGTTCACCTACGAGTACGGGCGCTACTACCCGTCGCTGGCCCAAGCGCTGGTCCTGGTCAAGCCCGACGCCTGACCGGCCCTCGCTCAGGTGATGGCGAGCATGCGCTCCAGCGCCACCCGGGCCGACTCGGCCGTGTCGCGGTCGACGGTGACCTGGTTGACGACCCGGCCCTCGACGAGGTTCTCCAGGCACCAGGCCAGGTGCGGGGGGTCTATCCGGAACATGGTCGAGCACGGGCAGACGATGGGGTCGAGGGAGACCACGGTGCGGTCCGGATGCTCGGTCGCCAGGCGCCGCACCAGGTGGACCTCGGTGCCGATGCCCAGCACCGAGCCGGGCCCGGCGGCGGCGACGGCCTTGATGATGTAGTCGGTGGATCCCACCTGGTCGGCGAGCTCGACGACCTCGTGGGCGCACTCGGGGTGGACGATCACCTCGCCGTCGGGGTGGGCGGCACGGAAGGCCTCGACCTGCTCCACCGTGAACCGCTGGTGCACCGAGCAGTGCCCCCGCCAGAGCAGGAACGTCGTCTCCTTGACCTCGGCCTCCTCCAGGCCACCGAGGTCGTGCCGGGGGTCCCACACCCCCATGTCGGAGGCGTCGTAGCCGAGCTGGAAAGCGGTGTTGCGGCCCAGGTGCTGGTCCGGGAAGAACAGCACCTTGTCGCCCTTGGCGAGGGCCCAGCGCAGGACGGCGCGGGCGTTCGACGACGTGCACACCGATCCGCCGTGGTCGCCCACGAACGCCTTCAGGGCGGCCGAGGAGTTCATGTACGTGATGGGGACGATGCGCTCGACGTCGGTGACGGAGGCCAGCTCCTCCCACGCCTGCTCGACGGAGTCGAGGTCGGCCATGTCGGCCATGGAGCAGCCCGCGTTCAGGTCGGGGAGCACGACGGCCTGGTGCTCGGCGGTGAGGATGTCGGCCGACTCGGCCATGAAGTGGACGCCGCAGAAGACGACGTAGTCGGCCGTGTGGTTGTCGGCGGCCAGGCGGGAGAGGCCGAAGGAGTCGCCCCGGGCGTCGGCCCAGCGCATGACGTCGTCGCGCTGGTAGTGGTGGCCGAGGATCATGAGCCGCTCTCCGAGGTCGGCCCTGGTCGTGCCGATGCGGTCGGCCAGCTCCTGGGAGGAAGCGCGGGTGTAGGAGTCGGGAAGCGCCGTCTGGATTCTGAGCATGAGGCGTGGACCTCCGCTGAGAGCCCCGATGGTGGCCGGCGGAGACAGCCTGGTCGCCTCACGCGGGGATGTCGGCCTCGGAGCTGATGTGTCGCCGGGGTACCAGGCCGACGTGTCCAGATTCTACGTCCTGGAATGCGACCATGGAGGCCGTGCTCCAGCGCCCGCCCGCCGGCACCATCCCCGACGCCCCCGGGTCATACCAGTTCAAGGCCCGGGAGGGACGCGTCATCTACGTGGGCAAGGCCAAGTCGCTGCGCTCCCGGCTCTCGAACTACTTCGCCAACCCCGTCACCCTGCCGCCGCGGACGGCCCAGATGGTGGCCGCCGCCGAGTCGGTCGAGTGGATCCAGGTGCGCAACGACGTCGAGGCCCTGATGCTCGAGTACAGCCTCATCAAGCAGCACCGGCCCCGGTTCAACATCCGGCTGCGGGACGACAAGAGCTACCCGTTCCTGGCCGTGACCCTGTCCGACGAGTGGCCCCGCGCCATGGTCATGCGGGGCCGCAAGCGCAAGGGCACCCGCTACTTCGGGCCCTACGGCCACGCCTACGCCATCCGGGAGACGCTCGACCTCCTGCTGCGCACCTTCCCCATCCGGACGTGCTCGGACAACAAGCTCGAGCGCCACCAGAAGCTGGGCCGGCCATGCCTCCTGTTCCACATCGAGAAGTGCACCGGCCCGTGCGTCGGGGAGATCGACAAGCCCGATTACGACCGCCTGGTCCAGGAGCTGGTCGACTTCCTCGACGGCGAGACCGCCCCGGTGGTCGCCCGCCTGGAGCGGCAGATGAAGGAAGCGGCCGACGCCCTCGAGTTCGAGCGGGCCGCCCGCCTGCGCGACCGCCTCACCAGCGTCCGGAAGGCCATCGAGAAGCAGGCCATGGTCACCGAGCGCCCCGAGAACCTCGACGTGGTGGGCATCGCCGAGGACGAGCTGGAGGCGTCGGTCCAGGTGTTCTACGTGCGCAAGGGGCGCATGGTCGGGCGCAAGGGGTTCGTGCTCGACAAGGTGGAGGACGTCACGCCTCCCGAGCTCGTGGGCCACGTCCTGGAGGGGCTGTTCGCCGAGGCCGCTCCCGACGCCGTCCCCCGCGAGGTGCTGGTGCCGGTCGAGCCCGACGACCTCGACCTCTACGTCCGGTGGCTGTCCGAGCTCCGCGGCGCGAACGTCACGATCCGGGTGCCGCAGCGGGGCGACAAGCGGGCCCTGCAGGCAACGGTCACCCAGAACGCCAAGGAGGAGTTCGTCCGCCACCGCCTGAAGCGGGCGTCGGATCACAACGCCCGGGCCCGGGCCCTCAACGCCCTCCAGGACGCCCTCGGCCTCCCCGACCCGCCGCTGCGGATCGAGTGCTACGACATGAGCCACATCCAGGGGAGCGACTACGTCGGGTCCATGGTCGTCGTGGAGGACGGGCTCCTGAAGAAGAGCGACTACCGGCGGTTCCGCATCCGCGATGTCCCCGGCACTGCGCTCGGGCACGCAGCCGGCACTGCGCTCGGGCACGCAGCCGGCAGCGACGACTTCTCGGCCATGCGGGAGGTGCTCACGCGCCGGCTGCGCAACCTGCTGGCCGAGCGCGACCGGCCCGTCGACGACCGCCACCACCACCGCTTCGCCTACTCGCCCAACCTCCTGCTCGTCGACGGCGGCAAGGGCCAGCTCAACGTGGCCATCGAGGTCGTCGAGGAGCTGGGCCTGGCCGACGAGATCTCGGTCGCCGCCCTGGCCAAGCGCTTCGAGGAGGTGTTCGTCCCCGGTCTGGCCGACGCCGTGCGCATCCCCCGCCAGTCCGAGGCCCTCTACCTGCTCCAGCGCATCCGCGACGAGGCCCACCGCTTCGCCGTCGCCTACCACCGCCAGCTCCGGGGCAAGCGGATGACCAGGAGCGTCCTCGACGGTGTTCCCGGCCTCGGCCCCACCCGCAAGCGGCGGCTGCTGGCCGAGCTGGGCGGCATCCGCGCCGTCCGGGCCGCGCCCCTCGAGGACCTCCTCGCCCTGCCCTGGCTCCCCGACGCCGTCGGTCGGGCCGTCTACGAGGCGGTGCACGGGTGACAGCCGAGTGGGAGGCCCACGCCGGCTGGTGGCAGGAGCACTTCACCGACGGGGCCGACGCCGAGTACACCGAGCAGATCCTGCCCCTGGCCGCGGCCGAGCTGGCCGGCGCCAAGGAGGTTCTCGACGTGGGAACGGGGGAGGGTCAGGTGGCCCGGGTCGCGGCCGAAGCCGGGGTCCGCCTGGTCGTGGGCGTCGACCCCGTCTGGGCCCAGCTCACCGTCGCCCGCGAGCGCAGCGCCGGGCCCGCCGGGCCCGCCGGCGCAGGCCCCGAAGGGGCCGCGCAGGCAATGGTCGGCCCGATCTACACCCGGGCCGCGGCCGCCGCGCTCCCCTTCCCGGCCGGGGCCTTCGACGCGGTGATCGCGTGCCTGGTGTTCGAGCACATCGACGACGTGGACGGGGCCCTCGCCGAGGTCGGCCGGGTCCTGCGTCCCGGCGGGCGCTTCCTCTTCTTCCTCAACCACCCCCTGTTGCAGGCGCCGGGCTCGGGCTGGATCGACGACCACATCCTCGGCGAGCAGTACTGGCGCATCGGCCCCTACCTGGTCGAGGACTCCTCGCTGGAGGAGGTGGAGAAGGACGTGTTCGTCCCCTTCGTCCACCGCCCCCTCTCCCGCTACCTGAACGCCATGGTCGACGCCGGGCTGGTGATCCGGCGGATGGAGG
>DASZOE010000023.1:0-3722 GCA_035550945.1 Acidimicrobiales bacterium | reverse complement strand
AGCTTGGCGGCGTTGAGCAGCAGCGGCGACCCGCCCGCGGCCAGGGCCGCCACGGCGACCGCCACGTTGTTCAGCCACAAGCCGCCAAGGTTGAGCGCGAGGAACAGCGCGATCTCGTGGCTGCGCTTGTCGCGTCCGCCCCCGGCGAACGTGAGGCGCTTGTTGAGGGCGTAGCTGGCGACGATGCCGGCGCCGTACGAGGCGGTGTTGGCCGCGATCACCGGCACGGCCGCGGAGACGACGAGGACGTTGAACAGGCCGAAGTCCAGCAGGGTGGTGGCGACGCTCACCGCGCCGAACGTGGCGACCCGGCGGATGAACGAGGTCGGCGGCGGCGAGCGCAGCGGCGTCCTCACGCGCCGATCGCCCCGAGCGCCCACCGGCGGAGGCGCGGCACAGCGAGCACGGCCAGTGCGGCGAGCGTCCAGCCGAGCCCGACCCATTCCGTCCACGTCCGCTCGTAGTGCAGCCGGACGTGCGATCGCGTGGGGACGACCATCATCATCGAGGGCGAAGCGAGATAGGGTCCCAGCGCGCCGTCGACCCGCCAGTTGGGGAAGTACGAGGTCTTCACCCAGTGCGGCTGCCCGATCGCGTCGGTCGTGAAGGTGATCTCGTCGTCGCCGATCCGGACGGGGACCGACCGGCCGCCGTGCTCCACCGGTCTACGTGGGAGCGAAGCGTGGAACGAGGTGGCGCGCGCCCACTCCTGCGGTCCGTCGCGCACCAGCGGGACCTCGAGCTCGCTCATGGTCGAGAACCACGCGAGGTTGGCTTCGGTCCAATCACCTTCGGGCAACACGACCGGCTCGTACCTGGGCACGACGACCTGTCCGGACGAAGCGACCTCGAACAGGGAGAGCTCGCCGACGTCCTCGATGGGTTCGAGCCCGGGCGTCTGGGACGCGGCTTGGCGCGCCTGCTGGCTGAACGCCACGAAGTAGGAGACATCGAGCAGCTGCATGTGCCGCAGTCCTCGCTCCATGTCGAATCCGTGATACGGCAACAGCGGGATCGGGTTGGAGGGTCGCTCGGCGATCTCAGCCGCCGTCAGGAAGTGGAACGGGGTGGTGACGCTCGACTCGAAGTAGATGCCCTCCATCGTCGGACGTCCCGTCCAGTACGGGATCGTCATCAGCGCGACCGGCGTGCCGAACTTGCCCAGACCGGGTGACGGCTCCCACAGCACGCGGCCCGGCGGGAGCCCCTCGATCCGGTCCATCAGCGCGGTGAACGTCGGAAAGGCCTCCTTGGCCTCGTAGCCCTCGTAGTTGTGGTCGATCCAGTTGTCGATGTAGCTGGGACCCTTGTCCCTGAGGATCCCGCCGCCGGTGGCCACGCCGACCGCCGCCACCATTGCCAACGCCGCGGCGCCGGCGCGGCGTCTCCAGGCGAGCCTCGCCAGCGTCGGCATCGCCGTGCCGACGAGGTAGGCGGTCGACAGGTACGCGCCGAGATACCAGAAGGGCAGGAAGCGCCCGCTCCAGACCCTGCCGTCGAAGAGCCTGCCGGGAGCGACCGCGAAGTAGAGGACGAATCCGAGCGCGGCGGGGACGAGGAAGAGCAGGATGCGCCGGTCCCTGCGCAGGGCGGCCACGACCACGGCGAGGAGCGTGCCGGCGAGGTAGACCCACAGGTCGCGGGGGAACAGGGGGCCCCACCCCTCGAGCGGGAACCAGTGCATGTCCGCCGAGTAGCCCAGGCGCGCCAGGAACGGGACCGACCAGAAGGCCGTGAGGGCGAAGGCGACACCGAAGACGCTGCCGAGACGAACCAGCGCGCCCCGGGCTCCGTGGGTGCGCGCCGCCCAGTAGAGCACCAGGGGCGCCGACAGCACGATCATGATCACGGGGACGAGGTGGCTCAGCGCCGCAACCGCCAGCACGCCGGCGGCGAGCAGCGGACGGCCCTCGTCTCCGGTCGCGACCCGGTAGGCGAGCCCGAGGAAGACGAACAGCATGCCGAGGCTGAGCGAGAAGGAGTACTCGCCTGCGAGCGTGCTGGGAATGTTGCCTCCGTAGATCTGGAAGCTGTCCATGAACAGGAAGCCCAGCGACAGGACGGCGCCCACGATCGGGGTGGGAAAGCGGAATCTCAGAAGCCGGAAGAAGATGTAGACCGACAGTGGGAAGAAGAAGGTCCCGAGGACGGTCCCGATCTTGAACGCGATCTCGTAGGGGATCATGTAGGACAGCAGCGCCTGCAGGCAGACGACGAAGGGGAAGTAGAAGTGCAGCACCGGGAAGCCCGCGTACCATCCCTGGGACCAACCGGAGATCAGTCCGCGCGGCAGCAGGTGCGTCCTCAGGTACCAGGGCGTGTAGATGTGCGCGCCGGTGTCGCCGCCAGTGGTGGTGGTCTGCGACAGCAGCAGCCCGGGGCGGAAGAAGATCAGCAGCAGGACGGCGATGGCTACGAATACGGCCGCCTCGGCCACGCGCCGCGTGCGCTCGGAGACGAACAGCGGCCGCTCACGCACGAGGTGGCGCACACGGGGGCCTCCCAGCGGGATGAGCCGGTCCCTGGGCTCCACGGTGGCCGCGCCGCTCATCACGCCCCCTCCCGTGTGCCCTGCCTCACCAACAGCAGGACCCCCTCCGACTCGAACGTCGGCTGGAACTCCGTGCGCTCGAGACGTCTGATGATCCGGCCGTTGTCGGGATCGTTGCGAAGAGACGTGGTGACGAGCAGATAGTCGACGTCGTCGGCGAAGGGCAGCCTGTCGCCCTCCTGGCTCCAGTCCCCCCAGTTGGCGGCCCGCCACGGGTTCGGGAACTCGTAGATCTGCCGGCGATGGGTGAGGTGGGGGACGTACGGGTAGTGGGCGGAGACGACGGCGTCACGTGGGATCATCTCGATCGCCTGGCGTGCAGCGCGGGCCTGAGGCGAGCTCGGATCCGCGGCCACCCGGGCATCACGACCCAGCGGCCCCCACAGGTAGGCGCCTGCGATCGCCGCGACGGCCATCCCCGTCGCAAGCGCTCCTCTCAGCCGCATCGAGCGGAAGCGGGCGATGCCAACGATGGCGCTCGCGGTCAGGACGGGAACGATCAACGTCGAGTAGTGGTACTCGAGGTGGTACTGGTACCAGAACGTGCTGACGAGGTTCGACAGCAGGGGGCCGGCGGCGACGAGCAGCACGCTGGGAGCGAGGAGGCAAAGCAGCCCGAACGATCCGAGCAGCTGCCACAGGTACCAGCTTTTCTCCGGGCCGAGCGCCAGGCCCGCGATCTCCCACGGCCTGGTGACCAGCGCCTTCGCCAAGCCTCCCATCCCGCCGAACTGCCCCGTCACCCGCGATGCATAGAGCGTGCCCACATCGTTGAAGGCAGGGAGCACGGCGAAAACGGCGACCGCAAACCACAGCGCGGAGATCGCGGCCGTCGCCAACCCGACGCCCCGGTGGTGGTACAGCGCGACGTACAGCCCGAGGACGAAGGTCAGGAGCGGAACGTCTTCCTTGATGAGCAGCAGCGCGCCGATGCAGACGATGAACCACCGCCACCTGCGCGTGAACACGAAATAGAAGGCCAACAAGGCCAGCGGGACCTCGAGCGAATCGGGATGGTAGTTCTCGAAGTTGGTCCACGCGACCGCCGGATGGGCGAGGTAGGCCAGCGCGCACGCCAGCGCGTACCCCTCCGCCCGCAGCTTCTCTCGGGCGAGCAGGAAGGCGGGGACCGCGCCTGCGCCGAGGGCGAGCGACTGGGCGCCGAGGAGCG
>DASZOE010000022.1:0-4873 GCA_035550945.1 Acidimicrobiales bacterium | reverse complement strand
GGGCGTGCGGGCCACGCAGGCCGGCCACGGCGTTCGGGCCACGCAGGCCGGCCACGGCGTTCGGGCCACGCAGGCCGGCCACGGCGTTCGGGCCACGCAGGCCGGCCGACGGATCGTGAGCCTCCCCGTGCAGCCACCCGTTGCGCCGATGCTGGCGACCCTCGCCCGTGAGCTGCCGGCCGGCGACCTCGTCTACGAGCCCAAGTGGGATGGGTTCCGATGCCTGGCCTTCCGCCACGGAACCGAGGTCGAGCTGTACTCGAGGAACCGGCGCCCGTTCACGCGCTACTTCCCGGAGCTGGTCGAGGCGTTCGCGGCCGTGACCGAGACCGAGTTCGTCATCGACGGGGAGGTCATCGTCCTCGGTCCGGGCGGCATCGACTTCGCCGCCCTCATGCTGCGCCTGCACCCGTCGGCGTCACGAGTGGCCCGGCTGCGCTCGGAGACCCCCGCCTCCTTCGTGGCCTTCGACCTCCTCGCCGTCGGCGAGACCGACCTCCGGTCGACCCCGTTCTCGGAGCGGAGGAACCGGCTGGCCGAGCTTCTCGCCGGGGCCCCGCCGTCAGTCCTGCTGACACCGGCCACCGACGACCGAGACGAGGCCTCGCGGTGGTTGGAGCGCTTCGCCGGGGGCGGGATCGACGGCGTCGTGGCCAAGGATCCCGGGTCCGCCTACCACGCCGGGCGCCGGTCGACCGCCTGGCTGAAGGTGAAGCGGGAGCGAACCGCGGACTGCGTCGTCGCCGGCCTCCGCCTCGTGGTGGAGGAGCCGGCGGTGGCGTCGCTGCTGCTCGGCCTCTACGACGCCGCCGGCGAGCTGCGCCACGTCGGCGTCGCCTCGTCCTTCACCAAGGCCCAACGCCGCCACCTGCTCGCCGACCTGCGCCCGTACGTCAGCCCGATCGCCGGCCACCCCTGGGAGCACGGCTTCGCCCTCGAGGGCGGTCCCGCCGGCCGGCTGAGGGGCTCGGCGGGCGCATGGGACCCGGCCACCATGGAACCGGACTGGGTGCCCCTGCGGCCGGCGCTCGTGTGCGAGGTGGCATACGACCAGCTCGAGGCCAACGGGCGCTGGCGCCATCCGGCGCGCTTCCGGCGCTGGCGGCCCGATCGCGGTCCGGCGTCGTGCACGTTCGACCAACTCGCCTTCGTCGCCCCCGACGTGGGCGACGTCCTCCGCCGGTCCTAGCCGCGTGTCGCAGGCCGGGCCGCACCGCCGGATCGAGGTGGAGATCGACGGGTGCGCCCTCAGCCTCTCGAACCTCGACAAGGTTCTCTGGCCCCGACTGGGGCTGACCAAGGGGTGGCTCATCGACTACTACCGACAGCTGGCGCCCGTGCTGATCCCACATCTCCGCGGCCACCCCTTGACGTTGCACCGCTTCCCCGACGGGGTCGACGGGATGGCCTGGTACCAGACCCGGGCGCCGGCGCATCCCGACTGGGTGCAGACGGTGACCTTCGAGATGGCGCGCTCGGGGAAGGTGTTCGACGTCTGCGTCGTGAACGATGTTCCGTCACTGGTGTGGGCGGCGCAGATGGGGACGATCGAGCTGCATCCCTACCTCGGGACCGCCGACGCGCTCGACCGGCCGACCGTCGTGGTGTTCGACCTGGACCCGGGGCTTCCGGCCACGGTCGTCGAGTGCTGCCGGGTCGCGCTGCGGATCCGTGTGCTGCTCGCCGATCTGGGCCTGCAGGCGTGGGCCAAGACGTCGGGGTGGTCAGGGATCCACGTCTACGTCCCGGTCAACGGACCGGTGGCCTACGACCAGACGAAGGCGTTCGCCCGCGCCGTGGCCCGGAGCCTGGAGAGGGACGACCCCGGCTCGGTCACGTCCGTGATGGCGACGACGAGCCGACCGGGGAAGGTGTGCGTCGACTGGAGCCAGAACGACCCCGGGAAGTCGACGGTGGCGCCGTACTCCCTGCGAGGCCGCGAGGTTCCCACCGTGTCCGTGCCCGTCGGGTGGGACGAGGTGGAGTCGGTGGCGGCGAGCGGCGACGCCCGGCCGCTGGCGTTCCTCGCCAGCGACGCCCTGGCGCGGGCCGACGACGGTGACCTGTTCGCGCCGGTGCTCGCCGTCACCCAGCAGCTCCCGCCCCTCGTCCCGCCGGTCTGATCCCGCGTCAGGGGCGGATCATGCCGTCACGTCACGGGCTCGGAGGCGTCGATGACGAAGGCGATCTTGACGTCGACCTTGTAGTTCACCAGGTCGCCGTTCTCGTCCACGTCGGCCGAGCTGCTGATCACGTCGACCCCCTTGATGTTGCGCAGGGTCCGGGAGGCCGTCTTCACCGCGTTCCGCACGGCGTCGCTGAACGAGCTCGGCGAGCTGCCCACGAGCTCGATGACCTTGACCACACTGCCGGGCCTGGATTCCGTCGCCATGGGCGCCTCCTTGGGGGTTCCGGGGACCGGCCGTCGATAGTGGCACGCAGACGCCTCACGAGCCATCGCCCCCAGTGGCGACCCACGCCGCCGCGGACGGGGGGAGGGTGAGACGGTCGCCGTCCAGCCTGACGCCGCTCCCGCTGGCCAGGACCAGCTGCCCGCCGAGGGCGAGGTGCTCCTCGCCCTCGCCCATGTTCACGGCGCAGGCGAGGGACGCCCGGTCGCCCCGGGCGAACGCCAGGCAACCGTCGGGCGCCGGCAACCAGCGGAACCCCTGGTCGCCGAGCGCCCCCAGGGCGTGACGGAGGGCGAGGGCCTCCCGGTACAGGTGGAGCGTCGACGCCGGGTCGCGCTCCTGCGCCTCGACCGAGCGCCTTCCCCACCGGGGTGGCGTCGGCAGCCACGGTGTACCCGCGGTGAAGCCGTAGCCCGGCTCGCCCCCCGCCGTCCACGGCAGCGGGACCCGGCACCCGTCGCGGCCGGGCCGGCCGGTCAGTCGGTACACCGGGTCCTGGCGCGCCTCGGCGGGCACGTCGACCTCTTCCAGGCCGAGCTCCTCGCCCTGGTAGAGGCAGGCCGTGCCGGGAAGGGCGAGCAAGACGAGGGCGGCGGCGCGTGACCGGGCGTCCCCGGCGGCGCCGCCTCCATAGCGGGTGGCGTGGCGGACCACGTCGTGGTTGGAGAGGACCCACGTGGCCGTGGCCGGCACCCTCGCCAGCTCCCGGAGCGTCGCCTCGATCGAGGCCCGGAACCGGGCCGCGTCCCAGGGCTGGGCCAGAAGGTGGAAGTTGAAGGCGAGGTGGAGCTCGTCGGGACGCAGGTACCTGGCCACGCGGGCCGGATCGGGGTTCAACAGGAACACCTCGCCGAGCAGGACGCGGTCGCCCGGGTAGGCGTCGACCCGCCGGCGCCATCGCCGGTAGACGTCGTGGACCCCTTCCTGGTCGAAGGTGTGGCGCTGCTCGAAGCGGAGGAACTCGGACCTGTCGTCGTCGTGCCCGACCCGGGGCGGGTTGTCCCGCAGCTCCTCGTCCTTGAGGAGCCCGTGGGCGACGTCGATCCGGAAGCCGTCCACGCCCCGGTCCAACCAGAAGCGCAGGACCTCGTCGAAGGAGGCGACGACCTCCGGGTTGCGCCAGTCGAGGTCGGGCTGCTCGGGGGAGAAGAGGTGGAGGTACCACTCCCCGCTGCGCTCGTCGCGCGTCCAGGCCGGGCCGCCGCACCCCGACGTCCAGTTGTTCGGCGGCCCGCCTCCGTCGCGGCCGGGAGCCCAGATGTAACGGCGGCGGTCGGGGTGACCCCCGTCCCGGAGGGCGTTGACGAACCAGGCGTGCCGGCTCGAGGTGTGGTTCGGCACGAGGTCGACGAGCAGACGCAGCCCCCGGGCGCGGGCGTCGGCCACCACCTCGTCGAACTCGTCGAGCGTGCCGAAACGGGGATCGACGGCGCAGTAGTCGGCGACGTCGTAACCGTGGTCGAAGTCCGGTGTCGGGTAGAAGGGCGTGACCCACAGGGCGTCGACGCCGAGCCGCTCGATGTACGGCAGCCGCGACCGGAGGCCGGCGAGGTCACCCACACCGTCACCGTCGCCGTCGGCGAAGCTGCGCAGGTAGGCCTCGTAGAGGACCGCTCGGCGCCACCAGGGGAGTGCGTCGCTCACGCCCCGATGATCGTCGACCGCGGCCGCCGGCGACCACCGGATCGGCCCTAGGCGACTTGACCGCGTCGACAGTTCTGAGCGATTCGGTCGAGCTTTGCGGTACCGTGCGGCGGTCTGTCACTTCGAGAGGCGGGACGCCGATGACGTCGACACCCACGAGCAAGAGAGCCCTCGCCGCCGCCCTGGCGACGTTGGCCTTCCTTCTCGTCTCGGCGGGGTCCCTGCCGACGGCGCGGGCGCTGACGAACTGCACGGTCTCGGCGGCCGACCTGGCGGTCGACTCCGAGGAAGCGCAGCTGCTCGACCTGATCAACGCCTACCGGGTCGCCAACGGCCGGAACCCGCTCCTGATGGACCCCGGCCTCACCCGGGCCGCGGCCTGGTTCAGCCGCGACATGGCGACGTTCGACTACTTCCCCGCCAACCACGTGGACCGCTTGGGCCGTGATATCCCCACCCGGCTGACGCAGTGCGATGTGACCTACAGCAGCTGGGGCGAGAACATCGCCGCCGGCAACCCGACCGCGGAGGCGACCTTCGAGCAATGGAGGACCTCGCCGACCCACAACACGATCATGCTCACCGCGGGGTTCACCCACGCCGGGATCGGGCGGGCCTTCGACGTATCCTCGACGTTCGACTGGTACTGGACGCTCGACGTGGCCAGCGGCATCCCGAGCACGACGTCGACCTCGACGACGTCGACGACCAGCACGTCGACGACCACGACCCTCCCGCCGACCACCACGTCGACGTCGACCACCACGCCCCTCCCGCCGCCCCCCCCGTCGACGTCGACGACCCCGCCCCGCCCGCCG
>DASZOE010000021.1:0-9350 GCA_035550945.1 Acidimicrobiales bacterium | reverse complement strand
CCGCTGAGGCGACGAGCTCGTGCTGGACGGCGTTGGCTTAGGCCCGCTGGGCCCGGTCGCGCCCCACGGCCAGGTGGTCATGCTGTGGGGACATTGACTTGACACGGGCAGGCCGGCGGCTGCCTCCCCCGTGGCCGTTCGGCTCCGTGGGGGAACTCTTGGGGTCTCGACGGAACGGTGCCAGGACAGGACCGGGACAGCGAGCGGCCAGTGGTGGTTGCGACGCTGTAGTCGACCGCTCTCACAAGGAGGAATCGACATGCTGTTTCTGGGCGTTCTCGTGGTCGGTACCGCGGTGGCCTCGCTCGTGGGCCGCCAGCACTCCACGTGGCGCGACCACTTCCGCCGAGGCTTCGGTGCCGCCATGATCGTCGCTGGCTTGTCTCATCTGGCCCGGCCGGAGCCGTTCCTGCAGCACGTTCCCGGTTGGATGCCCTGGCCTGACGCGACCGTCGCCGTGACCGGGATCGTCGAGGTGGCCCTTGGCCTATTGATGTACTGGCCGCAGCGCCTCCGTGAGCACGTCGGGCTCACGCTGGTTGCCTATCTGGTGGCGGTGTTCCCGGCGAACGTCTACGTCGCCATAGAGGGTATCGACGTCCAGGGTCAACCCGGTGGGCTCTACTCCTGGCTGCGCCTGCCGCTACAGGCGCTGTTCGTGTTCCTCGCCTGGTGGTCGACGAGAACCCCAGCCGGCGAACCCGTCCCCGAGGGCAACGGGCCGGTCACCGCCAACAGACCATTGCAGCGGACATCCCACTAGCCGTCGAATTCCACGCTGCCGAGAGAGCGCCTGCATCCGCGGGCGCTCTTTCGCCCAACTTCCTCCTCACGATCGAGGTGCTCAGCGGTACATGGTCATCCTCCAGTCATATGGGCCACCAACCTGGATCGGTCATCGCAGCTTCTCGTCGATGCGGCCGCGAGCCTCGTCCCACCGGAGGGGAAGATCCTTCGGATTCGCCGTCCAGAAGACGAAGCTGGGCCCTTTCATGTGCGGGCGAATGGCCGCCATCCCAGCCTGGTGTGGGTCCGCCCGGACGAAGGCCTCGATCGCCTCCCGGCTCGTCCAGGCCGACAGTGTCCAGAACGTCTTCCGGAGGAGACGGGCGTCAAGCGAGTACCCGACGAGGCCGGGGGCGTCCGACAGCTGACCGCGGATCCGCCACGTCCAGCGTAGAAAGCCAGGGATGTGGCGGTAGCTCCGAAGGGGCAGTCTCGAAGCCATCGCCGTGAGTTCGGTGCCGGGGTCGTCGGCAGCGACTCCGAACCAGGGCAGTGCAGGCATGGGATCAGTCCTTCCCTTCAGAGGGCGACGGCGACAACCGCGAGCTGGAGGCGGGACACCTCCATTCTTCGCCTCGGCTCTGTCCTCGCGATGTCCCGAATCCATCCAGATCGAACGGCCCGAGCGGGAGCTCCAGCCCATGTCAGTCCGGGTTCACCCCCGCCTCCGACCGAAGTGCCCACGCCCTCGCCGATGACCCGGCGGCGGCGTTGGCGTCGGCCAAGGCGATCAGGACGCTATTGATCGTGTAGCGGTCTTCGGTGCCCAGAGCATCGGCTCGAGCCCGCTCGAGGGACGCGACTGCAGCAGCGGCATTGCCGTCGGCGAGCCAGGAGAGGCCCACGTCGACGAGGCACTCGGCGACCGCAACTCCCACACCCAGGGTCCGGAACAGGCGAGCAGCCCTTTCCAGGTCAGCGCGGCCCTCGTCTCGCCGTCCCAGCCCGATCATGGCTCGCCCGCGCGCCTGGTCGGCGATTGCCACAACCGTCGGGGATCCAACACCCGCCTCGTCCACCGCTCGCTGAGCGAGGCGGACGGCTTCCTCGAAGCGGCCTTGAGCGCCTCGGATGAGCGCGAGCCGGGCTTGACCGATGGTTACCAGTGCCAGGCGAACGGGCGTGCCCACGAGCGCCTCCTGAAACTGGGCCGCTCCGGCCAGGCCTTCCTCGAGGGCCGCCGCGGCTTCGTCGAGCCGTCCCCCCCGCTCGGCGAGGTAGGCCCGAGGGATCAACGCCATCAAACACATCCAGGCGTCGGCGACGGCCCTCAGGTTGGCCACGGAGCGGTCGAGGAGGTCGAAGGCCTCGGCGGCTTCACCGTCGTAGAGAGCGGCGATCGCTTCGCCCAGATCGAGGTAGCCCAGCCACCATCGCTGGGCCGGGTGGTCGAAGCAGGGACGCGCTCGCGTCAACAGCGCTCGCACGGACTGCGCCGCCCCGCTCTGCACGTCCGCCAGGGCCAACACTCCGAGCACCGAACCGAGCAAGGCCTGGGCGCCATGGGCAGGGATTGCAGCTTCCGCCTCCTCAGCGAAAACCGCAGCCTGCTCGAGATGCCCGCTCATCTTGCCCAGCGCGGCGGCGAAGGCCAGCGCCCGTGCCCGCGCCGGGCTCACGCCCGACG
This sequence comes from Acidimicrobiales bacterium, assembly GCA_035550945.1. Lineage (GTDB taxonomy): Bacteria > Actinomycetota > Acidimicrobiia > Acidimicrobiales > AC-14 > DASZOE01. The sequence continues at coordinate 6,937 of DASZOE010000021.1, read as the reverse complement.
TGCCGTCGAGGGCGGCCGAAAGGAGCGTCCACCCGGTCTCGGCCTGGTCGGTCATGTAACAGAACCAGCCGAGATTCCCCGAGGTGGCGAGTGCTAGCTGGCGATCGTTCGCGGTGGCCCAACTCACCGCCGCGCGCACGTTGTCCAGCTCCACCGCGAGCCGGGCCAGCCAGACGAGTTGGGTCCCGCTCCGAAGCCCCGCCTCGGCCCGGGCCACGAGGTCGGCGGCCCAGTGGGCGTGCCGGCGGCGGACCATCTCCTCCTCGCCGCTCTCGGTCAACCGGTCGCGGGCGTAGTGGACGAGCGTCTGGAGCATCCCGAAGCGCGGTCGCCTCCCGGACTGGTCGAGGAACACCAACGACTTTCCTTCGAGGCGGGCCAGGACCGCCGCCACCTCGTCGGGTCTCACCTCGTCGTCAGCGCACACCTGCTCGGCGGCGTCCAGTGACGCCGAACCAGCGAACGCCGAGAATCGCCGGAACACCCGCCGCTCCTGGTCGTCAAGCAGGTCCCAGCTCCAGTCGACGACGGCGCGAAGGGTGTGCTGGCGGGGATCCGCGGTCCGCGGGCCGCCGCTGAGGAGGCGGAAGCGATCGTCGAGGCGCCGAACGACCTCCGCCGCGCTCAGGTGAACGGCCCGGGAAGCGGCCAGCTCCACCGCGAGCGGCAGGCCGTCCAGACGAGAGCAGATCTCCAAGGCCTCTCGTCGGCCCTCCTCGTCGGCCACCACCGAAGGACCTCCGGCCGACTCCACCCGTTCTGCGAACAGCTCGACGGCGGCGTCGATGTCGAGCGGCGGAAGGAGAAGGCAGTGCTCGCCCGGGATCCCCAACGCCTCTCTGCTCGTCGCCAGCACTCTCACGGTCGGCACCTGGCTGACCAGGGCGTGCACCAGCTGGGCCGCGTCGTCGATGACGTGCTCGCAATTGTCGAGAACGAGTAGCAGGTCGCGGCCGGACAGGGCCCGGACCAGACCCGCGGCGGTGTGCTGGCCGCTCTGGGACGCGCCGAGGACGGCGGCGGTCGTGGCCACGACGGCCGGGCCCTCAACGGGGGCCAGCTCGACGATCCACACGCCGTCGGCAACCTGGTCGGCGAACGACCGGCCGACCTCGATCGCAAGCCGGGTCTTCCCTGCTCCGCCGGGACCGACGATCGTCACCAGTCGGTGCACTCCCAGCAGCACGCGCACATTCGCCACCTCCTGCTTGCGGCCCACCAGTTCCGTAAGGGGGAGGGGAAGGTTCCCGGCCCGCCTGTTGCTTCTGACGGGCCCTTCGAGGGCCGGGTCCTGCGCCAAGATCGCGGCTTCGAGCCGGCGCAGCGGCGGGCCTGGCTCGAGGCCGAGCTCCAGTAGCTCGGCCCTGGCCTGCTGATAGGCGCGCAGGGCGTCCGCCTGGCGGCCGTGGCGGTAGAGGGCCACCATCAGCTGGCCCCAGAGCCGTTCCCGCATCGGGTGCGTGGCCGTGAGGCGCTCGAGTTCGGCCAAGACGTCGGCGTGAGCGCCAGCAGCGAGCTCCGCGTCGATGCGGTTCTCGACTGCCTCCAACCGCAGCTCTTCCAGCCGTGACCGCTCAACGGTCGCCACGTCGTGGTAGGCGAGGTCGACGAGAGCCTCTCCCCGCCAGAGCGAGAGGGCGTCCCGAAGGCGGGCGCCCGCCTCCTCCGGTCGCGCGTCGAGAAGCCGACGCCCCTCCGACGCCATCCGCTCGAACCGGAGGGCGTCGATCTGATCCCGGTCGAGCGCCAGGAGGTAGCCGGGGGCCCGGGTCACGAGCACCTCTGCTCCGCCGTCCTCCACGTCCACCAGTGCCCGCCGGAGCTTCGACACGAGGAGGTGGAGCGCGTTGGCGGGCCTGGCGGGCAGATCGTCGCCGTAAAGGGTCTCGATGAGCCTGTCCGCCGAGACCACCGACCCGGCGTCGAGGGCGAGGACCGTGAGGAGCGTCCGCAGCTTCGCGCCCGGGACAGCCGCGGTACGACCCGTATCGCCCACCACCTCGAGGGGACCAAGCAGTCGAACTTCCACCGCGAAGACGCTATGCCGGAGGCGTTGGGTCTGCGTTCGGAACCCGGCGCATGCCGACCTCGCGCCCGAAGCGGTCACTCCGCGGGGGACGTCAGCTACGACGCCGGATCGACCACGGTGAGGACCTGACCACCGGGCGAGCCGTGGCCGGACCTCCGCACCGAGAAAGAGCCGCTATGGCGTCGTGCCACTCGAGCACGGCGGCCAGGACAGGCGCTGGGCGTCACCATCTTCACGGCGGAGGCGGAGCCCATAGCGGACGCCATGAGGCTAGGGACGACGGTGTGGATCTCGAGCTCTGGGCGGTCCGGGCTCCTCGCCTGTCCGCGTGGGCGACGTCCCGGGCTCGGTGCGCGACGCACGGTCCGTGCGCCGGTGCGGGCCGGGCTCACTCACCGAGCCGGGCACGCGGTGGCGACGGGCGCGGGCACTCGCTACCAGCGGTGCGCGACGTCGATCACCAGTCGGCTTCCGGTGCCGGGGCCGTCCAGCTTGAAGACTCGGAAAGGCAGCCGGGCGCGCACGCCCAGCCCGAACGTCGACTCGCCTTCGAAGCTGCCTCCCCAGACGAGGTCGCGGAACGTCTGGAAGCTTCCTGCCCTGAACCCGCCAGGGCTCACGATGTGCGACCCATAGGACCACGGCACCGTGGACTGGTAGTTCTGGTCGTGGCCCGCAGCGAGCACGTGGATTCGCAGCTTCGCTCCGCCCGTGACCGGTAGAGGGTCCCCGGAGCCGTCGGCGCGCACCATGTCCACGTACTCCACGTAGTAACCGGCGGGGGGCATGCCCTTGAGGTCCACGACCAAGCGGTCGAAGCAGGTCTGCCTGCCCACCCGAGCGCCCACGATCGCGTTCGAGACGAGCTCGGGTGACGACTTCTGCCCGCTGCCCCAGGTGATGCCACAGTAAGGAACGTCCGCCGCTATCGCCGTCGGTGCCGCTCCGAGGAGGAGCGTGCCGGTCAAGGCTGACAGGGCGGCCGCCATTCGAAGTGATCTCATGTTGGCCTCCTTCCCGAGAAACCTTCTCGAGTGAGAACCACGATGAGCCGATCGGGCAACACCCTCGTCTCGGCGGAGTAACGGCTCGGCAACGATCCGGCCTTGCCGGGACGGCGGCGGGCCGCCTGGGGCCAGCTCATGCATCGGAGCGGCGAGCGAGCGGGCGGGAGGCCAGCAGCGGCCTCGGACGCGCGGACGGCGTGACGGCGAAGTCCGGTTTCGGGGCAGTGGCAGTGGTTGAACAACCAGCCGGACGAAGCGAGGGAGGACTGCGCATCGTCGGCTGAGAGCCAGGCGGGCGTCATTCCGCGGGAGCGCTCGGTATTGCCGTGGCTCTGGCGGCATGGAAGCTGTGGTCGCCGCGGCAATCCGCCCCCGCGTCCGGCTCGACGACCCCCACTGGGGTGAGGACGGACGGGGTCGGGAGCCGGTGCTCGCCGAGCCGCCCGACCAGCCGCCGTTGCCGTCCGTGACCTTCGAGGACCACGCCGCCTCGAACGGCTTCGTCTTCTGCCGTGACCCGGCATGCGGGTTCCCGGGCGACGCGTTCGTGTGCCTGTTCGGCGACGTCGCACCCGTCACCACCAGGCGCTCGACGCCGGTCGGCTACAAGGTGGTCCGGGTGGACATGCAGCGCCAGGAGGTCATCGACTTTGCCGTCAACCGCCAGTCCGGGCCCGCCTCCCAGCTTCCCCACAACGGCTTCGAGCGCCCGTGCAACGCCACGTTCGGCCCTGATGGAGCCCTGCACGTGGTCGACTGGGGTGAGATTCGCCTGGCCGTGGAGAGGGGCGGCGTCGAGATGCCGCTCGGCTCCGGGGTGCTGTGGCGAATCTGGCCCACCGGGGCGGCGCGGGGCGAGCGACCGCCCGAGGCCGGAGTCGTCCCCCTGACCGGATGGGTCGGCCTGCCGGTGTTCGGCGAGGCGATCGGCCTAGCCAAGCAGGCTTCGTCGGCGGTCAAGAAGGCGCTCCACCGCGACTGACCAACTCCCTCGAGAGTGAGCAACGGATGAGTGTGCTCATCGACGGTCTAAAATAGGTGTAGCCTCGCGTTAGACGGGTACAATGGACGCATGGCCAAGACCTCAGGACGACGGACGCTCGCCTGCCCGCCAAGGGCATGGGGCGCTGCATCGGTCGACGGGCCCTAGCGATGGACTGGGCCGGCTGGGCGCTGTTCGGGGTGGTGGCTACCACAACCCTGACGGCGGTCATGATCGCGGCCCAGATGGGCGGGCTCACTCGCCTCGATCTTCCTCTCCTGCTCGGCACGGTCGTGACGGAAGACCCTGACCGGGCCAGGGTCGCCGGCTTCCTCATCCACCTCGGGATCGGGCAGGGCTTCGCCCTCGGCTACGCCGGCAGCTTCTCCCTGCTCGGCCGGGCCACCTGGTGGCTGGGCGGGGCCTTCGGCTTTCTGCACGCTGCTATCGCCCTCGGCGTGATCGTCCCGCTCTTGGGCGGAGTGCATCCCCGCATGGCCTCGGCGCGGGCGGGCCCGGCCTGCACCGCGACGTTGGAGCCGCCCGGCCTGCTCGGCCTCAACTACGGAACCCAGACCCCCGTCGTCGCCGTGGCTGCACACCTGCTCTACGGCGTCGCCCTCGGTCTCCTCCTCGAGGCGCACTGACATGCGTCGACTGTTCGCCACGGCCGGCGACGTCGACCCGATGGAAGCGCTGGCCAACGGCCTCTCGCGGTAACCGCAGACGTGAGCGTCCTGATCGAGGAGTACGGACTGGTGGGCGATACCCGCACCGCCGGCCTTGTCGGCCCTCAGGGGTCCGTCGACTGGCTGTGCGTCCCCCGCTTCGACGGCGACCCTCTCTTCGGTGGCCTGGTTGGCGGCGCGGAGGCGGGGCGCTTCCGCCTGGGGCCCGCCCGTCCATCGCCCGTGGTGGCCCGCCGCTACCGGGGGTCTTCCGCCACGCTGGAGACGACATGGGACACCGGTGGGGGGAGGCTCATCCTCACTGAAGGGATGGTCGGCGAAATCACCGGCCGGCTCCTTCCCTCGACTCTCCTGGTGCGACGGCTCCTAGCCCCCGACGGGCCGGTCGAAGCGGTCGTCGACTTCGACCCCCGCCTGGGCGAAGCGCGCCACCGTCCCCGCGGTGACCGTCGCGGCCCGGTGCTCATCTGCAGCTGGCCCGCCGTCGCCGTCGCCCTCCAGGCCACGCCGACAACCGCGATCGAGGCCGGCCGTCCTACAACGGTCGTCATCACGCCGGACCAGCCATTTACCGTCGTCCTCGCCGTTGCCGTCCGCGAACCGCTGGTGTACGTCGAGCCCGGGGCGGCGTGGGCCGCCCTGGAGTCCGACGAGGCCAGCTGGCAGGCCTGGTGTGCCGGAGTCGACGCTTCGTTGCCCGAGCGGGACGCCGTCGTGCGGAGCCTGCTGACCCTCCGGTTGCTGACTTACTCGCCGTCAGCGGCGCCGGTGGCCGCCCCCACCACCTCGCTGCCAGAGCAGGTCGGCGGCGAGCGGAACTGGGACTATCGCTACGCCTGGCCCCGAGACGCCAGCATCGGCGTCGGGGCGTTCCTGGGCGTCGGCAAGGTGGAGGAGGCGCGGCGGTTCATGGCCTGGCTCCTCCACGCCACCCGCCTCGACCGCCCTCGCCTCCCGCCACTGCTCACTCTCCACGGCAAGCGTCCTGCGCCGGAGCGTTCTCTGGACGGGTGGCCGGGCTACGCCGGCAGCATCCCCGTGCGAGTGGGCAACGGTGCGGCTGACCAGCACCAGCTCGACGTCTACGGCTGGGTCCTCGACGCCGCCTGGCTGCTGACCCAAGCCGGCGAACCGCTGTACTCCGAGACCTGGCGGGCCATGGCCGGCTTCGCCGACACCGTGGCCGCCCGCTGGCGCGAGCCCGACGCCGGCGTCTGGGAGATCCGCGGCGACGGCGTCCACCATGTGCATTCCAAGCTCATGGCCTGGCTGGCGTTGGACCGAGCCCTCCGCATCGGCGCCCACCACCGCCTCTCTGCCCGGCGCCGGCACCGGTGGGCGACCGAGCGTGACGCCCTGGCCGTCGACGTCAGCGCCCGAGGCTTCGACGGGCAGAGGAACACCTTCACGCGGAGCTACGGCTCGTCCGATGTCGACGCCGCCCTGCTCGTCCTCCCGCTGCTGGACATAGAGCCGGTGGAGTCACCTCGCGTCCGAGGGACCATCGACGCCGTCATGTCTGACCTGGGCGCCGGGGGATCGCTGCTCTACCGCTATCCGCCTGGTGAAGACGGCGTGGCCGGCACCGAAGGAGCGTTCCTGGCCTGCTCCTTCTGGCTGGTCCAGGCGTTGGCCGTCACCGGCAGCGTGTCCCAGGCGGCCGAGCTGTTCCATGCCCTGGTCGCCCTGGCCAGCCCACTCGGCCTCTACGCCGAGGAGATCGATCCTGCCTCTGGGCGCCATCTCGGCAACTACCCCCAGGCCCTCACCCACGCGGCTCTGGTCCAGGCCGCCCTCGCCCTGCGCGACGCTTCGTGGGCGCCGGCGGGGGAGCCGCATGAGGTCGTCAAGAAGGCTCCCCACCGGGACTGAGCAACAGGTCAAGCGCAGGCAGGCGCCACAGCCTGCCGGTGGCCGGCTCCGCGTCCACCCCGCGCGCTGTCATCTCGAACCGCCCGAAGTCGAGGACGTGGAGGGCGCCGTCGCCGGGGTGGAACCCGACGTCGATGGGCCGGCGGTACGGGGACCCTTGAAGAGGGTGAACGCTCCAGTCGCCGGGGTCCACCCGGACCACACCCCGGCCCACTCCGCGACCGTGAAGGCACCGTGAGAGGCACCTCGTCGCCGAACAGGATGACGAAGAGATGTCCCGCCCACCGTCCCTGGCTCGGGGGGGCGACGGCGAACTTGGTCGCGGCACTGTGGGGTGGGAATTCGACCAGTGGGCGGG
>DASZOE010000020.1:0-4970 GCA_035550945.1 Acidimicrobiales bacterium | reverse complement strand
CGCTCCCGCCCACGGCGACCGGCGGGCCAGCCCCGCCGACGATCTCCAGGTCTTCGCCGAGTTCCTCGCCGAATGGTCCCGTGAAGGATCGGTGGACGACATGCTGGCCGAGTGGGCGGCGACCATCGAGGCCGTCCGGTCCCTCGACGAGGTCGGCGACGGGCCCATGGGCTACTGGGGCCTCTCCATGGGCACCATCTACGGCGTCCCCCTCGTCGCCACGGACGCCCGGGTGCAGGCGGCCGTGTTCGGGCTCATGGGCCTCATCGGTCCCACCCGTGACCGGCTGGCGGCCGACGCCGCCCGGGTCGCGTGCCCGGTGACCTTCATCCAGCAGTGGGACGACACCCTGCTCCCCCGCCAGGAGGTCCTCGACCTCTTCGACGCGCTGGCCTCGCTCGACAAGCGCCTCCACGCCCACCCCGGCGACCACGCCGCCGTCCCCCTCGAGGAGCTCGAGTTCTCGGTGGCCTTCCTCGCCCGCCACCTCGGCGAGGGGGCCTGAGCGGGCGCGGGTCGAGTTTCTGCGCGCCTCGACTCGTGAGCTAGCGTCGCCCGGATGGATGATGCGGCCCTGCTCAACGAGCTGCGTCCCTCTCTCGACAAGCTCCTCGACCGGCATCTGGGGTCGGCGAAGGAGTGGTTCCCCCACGAGTTCGTGCCCTGGAGCCGGGGCCGCGACTTCGAGCCGGGTGAGGAGTGGGACGCCGAGGAGTTCCCCCTGCCCGACCCGGTCCGCCGGGCGCTGATCGTCAACCTCCTCACCGAGGACAACCTCCCGTACTACTTCGAGACCATCAACCGGGTCCTGGCGTCGGAGGCCTTCAGGGTATGGACGCGGCGGTGGACGGCCGAGGAGATGCGCCACGCCACCGTCATCCGCGACTACCTGATGGTCACCCGGGCCGTCGACCCGGTCCCCCTGGAACGGGCCCGGATGGCCCAGGTGGCGGGCGGGCAGACCCCGCAGCCCCCGACGGTGCCCGACCTCATCGCCTACCTCTGCCTCCAGGAGCTGGCCACCCGCATCGCCCACCGCAACACCGGCAAGCTCATCACCGACCCCTCCGGCTACGAGGTGATGTCCCGGGTCGCGGCGGACGAGAACCTGCACTTCCTCTTCTACCGGGACCTGGTGAGCGACGCCCTGGAGGTCGACGCTTCGGCCATGGTCCTGGCCATCGAGCGCCAGGTGCGCGGGTTCGAGATGCCGGGCACGGGCATCCCGGGGTTCTCGGCCCATGCCATTGCCATCGCCAGGGCCGGCATCTACGACCTCGGCCTCCACCACAGCCAGATCCTCCTCCCCGTGGTGATGCGCCAGTGGCGCCTGGCCGACCACGAGGGCCTCTCCGCCGAGGCCGAGCAGGCGCGCCAGTCCGCCATCGGCTTCATCGACCGGCTCGGCGGTGTGGCCCGGCGCCAGGCCGAGAGGCGCCAGCGGGAGCAGGCCCGGGCCACCGAGGAGCCCGCCGCCGTGGGCGGCTCCTAGCCTTCGCCGACGACCGGGGCCCCTCCGGCGGCGCCCACTGGCCCGTGGACCGGGCAGCGGGCCTCCCAGCGCGTGGGCTCGACCCGGACCTTCAACCGGCCCCCGCACCGGGGGCAGAAGCGCGGCGCGTCGAGCGGCCCCAGGCACCCCGCGCACACCGCCGGTCCCCGGCCGCACCCCGGGCAGTGGCCGTCACCCTTCACAGGATCTTGGACAGCACTCCCACCGGCATGCGCAGGTCGGCGAGCATGCGCAGGTCGTCCTCCGGAGGCCGGCCCAGCGTCGTCAGGTAGTTGCCGACGATCAGGGCGTTGATGCCCGCGGTCATGCCCATGGCCTGGAGCTCCCGCAGGGTCACCTCCCGGCCGCCCGCGTAGCGGAGGACGACGTCGGGGAGGGCGAGGCGGAAGAGGGCGATCCAGCGGATGGCATCCAAGGGCTCGACGAGGGGACGGTCGGCCAGCGGCGTTCCCGGCCTGGGATTCAGGAAGTTCACCGGCACCTCGGCGGCCCCGACGGCGCGGAGCTGGTCGAGCAGTTCCAGGCGCTGGTCGGCGGTCTCCCCCATGCCGAGGATGGCGCCGCAGCACAGCTCCATGCCCACCTCCCGGACCAGGCGGCAGGTGTCGAAGCGCTCCTCCCAGGTATGGGTGCTGACGATCTCCCCGAAGAAGGACCGCGCCGTCTCCAGGTTGTGGTTGTAGCGGTGCACCCCGCCGTCGGCCAGGCGTCGGGCCTGATCGGCGGTGAGGATCCCGAGGCTGGCGGCTACGGCCAGCCCCGTCTCCCGACGGACCAGGGCCGTCGCCTCGAGCACCGAGGTCAGGATGCGCTCGTCCGGGCCCCGGACGGCGAGCACGATGCAGAACTCCGACGCCCCCAAGCGGGCCGTCTCCTGTGCGGCGGCCAGCACGTCGGCGGGCGCGAGGAGCGGCGATGCCCGCAGCGGCGACGAGAAGCGGGCCGACTGGCTGCAGAAGTGGCAGTCCTCCGGGCAGCCGCCGGTCTTGGCCGAGAGGATGCCCTCGACCTCCACCACGGGCCCGCAGTAGGCCAGGCGGACCTCGTGGGCCAGGGCGGCCAGGGCGGGGACGGACTCGGCCGGCAGGCGGGCGAGAGCGGTCAGCTCGGCGCCGTCCAGCGGCCGGCGCTCGTCGAGCAGGGCCTGGGCGGCGGACGCCAACAGGGCCCGCGTCTCCACGGCGTCAACCTACCGCCCGGCGCGCCGAGGCCAGGGCGGGTGGGGTGGATCAGGGACCGAGTCGGGCGGCCAGGAACTCGGCGTCCATCTCCGCCGCGAACGGGCCCCCGGGCACGTCGAGCAGCCACACGTGGAGAGCGGCGGGCGGGACAAGATGCACCAGGCCGCTCGGGCACTCTCCGGCGTCGGACGTGAAGCCGCTGATGGCCAGCGTGTCGGGGGCGAAGCAGAGGTTGTCGTGCACGTGCCAACGGGTGAGGCAGCCGCCGACCTCGGGCCCCGCCTCCCCGCTCTGGTTGGTGAGATACATCGCCCCCACCAGGATGGGGCCGTGGGCCGTGAGCGTGTACATCAGGGCCTCGGGACGGGCCGGGTCCAGCACCTTCCCGTCGGTCAGGTGGGCGGCGTTGACGTAGTGGTCGGTGGGAAGGGGCGCCGGGGAGCCCGAGCGGTAGCCCTCGGCCGCGGCGATGGCGATCGACTGGAAGCGGGCGGTGCCCGCCCGCGTGTCATCGAGCAGGCGGGCCGCCGCCTCGCGGTCCTCCCTGCTGGGCCGGCAATCCTCGGTGTGGCCGTGGTCGTCCATCAGGAGCGCGCCCGCCGCACTCCCGCCCTCCGACCCGTGCCGGGCCTCGGTCCAGCCCGCCCACCCGAGGCTCGCGGCGGCCAGGGCCACGACGACGCCCATCACCGTCAGGTAGGTCGTGGACGCCCGGCCCCATGAGCGGCCCCGCAGAACCTGCGTGGTGGCCAGCACGATGCCCACGACCGTCGTCGCCACGCCGACCATGAGGCAGAGGTGGGCAGGGTTGGCCACCGTGAAGACGTCCTCGTGACGACCGGGGTCGGCGGCGTGCACCAGGGCGTCCCAGGCCAGTCCGGCCAGGACGAGAACCACTCCGAGGGTGCCGATGGCGAGGCTCGGGCCCAGGGACGCGATGACGCCGGCGTCAGGCCGGGGGCGGTTCTCGGCGGGCGGGAGGTCGGCCGGGAAGGGCGGTGCCTCGCCCGCCCTGATGGTCCCGGGCTGGGCCACTCGTACCTCCCATCGACCCGATCTGCGGGCCTACTTACCCAGTCGCGTCGGGGCCAATCACGGCCGCCGGCCGACGACGTGGTGGGCGGCCAGGGCCATCCCCGTGACGAGGAGCAGGGCCAGGCCCACGACGCCGGTGCGGCCGACGCCGACGGGACCGCTCCCGCCGAAGGTGGCCGAGGTGATCCGGGACGGGCCCTCGACCTGGAGCTCCAAGGGGACGGCCACGAACCGCCCGGGACCGCCGTCGGCCTCGATCACGACCCGGTAGTCCCCGCCCGATCCCGGGGACGGCAGAGGATGGCTCGCGCCCCCGGCGTCGACGACCTGTGCCGGCACCGTCCCCGGCCGGCCGGTCGGTGTCACGTAGCGGACGGTGACGACCGCGGGGGCGGTGAGGTCGTAGTGGACCACCGGCGGCTCGGTGACGCGCTCCGCGGGCTCGAGGATCGCGGTCCTGATCGCCAGCGGCTCGGCCCGGCCCTCCGGGGGGGCGACCCGTACGCCTTCGGGTGCCCGCTCCACCCGCCACCGGCCGACCTCGATGCCGCCCAGCTCGGCCCCGGACCCTCCGACCACCCGGAAGTAGCGCTCGGGCCGGACCGTGACCACCCCCCGGCCGTAGGCCACCGCGACCCGGATGGTGGCGGGGAGCTGCTCGGGCGGCATCGTCGAGGGCCGGATGCCGCCGTAGTAGGCGGCGAGGATGTCGGCAGCCGAGGCGCCGCGCTGCGCCTTCGCCTTGGCCCCCCACTGGCTCATCCCGATCCCGTGGCCCAGGCCCCGCCCTTCGATGACGGCGTTGTTCCCTGCCGTCTCCAGGCTGTAGCCCGCCGAAGGGATGGCGATCGAGCGCCCGGGTGGAGCTCCCAGGCTGCCGTTGGCCCGGGCCCGGAAGTCCTCGGCCCCGGCGCGGTGCTCGGTGGCCACTCCGTTGGCGTCCCTCACCGCGAACACGACCGAGGCGCCGCGACGGGAGACGCCGATCAGGGTCAACGAGGGCGGAACGTTGAGGACCGGCGCCAGGGCCGAGAGGGGAACGGTCTGGCGCCAGCGACCGACCCCGCTGCGGGCGTCGTCGGGGTCGTTGACGGCGCGCAGGTACGGCTTCCCGCCGGGCACGGAGCGCCCGCCGTTGGAAGCCGAGTACATGGCGAGGATGGGCTCGCCCCCCGACAGCAGGACCTGCCCGGCAGTGTCGTCGACCGCCGCCGCCCACCGGTCGGCGCTGGCCCGGGTCT
>DASZOE010000019.1:0-6086 GCA_035550945.1 Acidimicrobiales bacterium | reverse complement strand
GCCCCGGCCGCCTCCGCCGAGGGTCGCCGCCGCGGCCGGCGTGAGCGGGGCGTCGCGGCCGCCCCTCGCCTCGACCTTGTGGCGGACGTTGGCGTACCGCGGCTCGCGCTCCTTGAGGATGGCCAGGATCGGCGAGGCGATGAAGATCGACGAGTACGTGCCCGCGAGCAGGCCCACGAGCAGGGCGAGGGCGAAGTCCTCCAGGGCGGTGGCACCGAGCACGCCCGAGCCCACCACCAGCACCGAGAGGATCGGGAGGACGGCCACGACCGAGGTGTTGACCGACCGCATCAGCACCTGGTTCATGGACAGGTTCACGGTCTGGCTGTAGGTCAGCCGTCCGCTGGCCGACAGACCGCGGACGTTCTCGTGCACCCTGTCGAAGACGACCACGGTGTCGTACAACGAGTACCCGAGGATGGTGAGGAAGGCGACCACGGTGGCCGGGGTCACCTCGAAGCGGGACAGGGAGTAGACGCCCACCGTTACCAGGATGTCGTGCAGGACGGCGGCCAGAGCGGCCACCGCCATCTTCCACTCGAAGCGCAGCGAGAGGTAGATGGCGATGAGGACGATGAAGACGATCAGCGCCGTACGGGCCTTCTTGGTCACCTCCTTGCCCCACGAGGGCCCGACGTCGTGGACGCTCACCTGGGAGGCGTCGACGTTGGCCAGCGAGGCCAGGCGCTGCGAGACCTCGGCCTGGTCCTCACGGCTCTGGTGAGGGGCTTGGACGCGCACGGTGTCGCCCCCGGCGATCTGGACCTTGGCGTCCCCCAGGCCGAGGGGGCGCAGCGCGTCGCGGGCCTCGGCCACGGACACGCCCGGGGCCTGGACCTCCCACGAGTTGCCGCCGTCGAAGTCGATCCCGTAGTTGAGGCCCTGGGTGAGGAGGGAGACCAACCCGACGGCGATGACCACCGCGGACACCACGAAGCCCCGGCGCTTGCGGCCGACGAAGTCGTACGCCGTCTCGCCGTGGTAGAGCCGGTGCAGGAGGCCGGGCCGGGACGGGTCGCGGCGGGTCATGCCGACCCTCCCGAGGCCGCGGACGCCAGTCCCCGGTTCACGCCCACCCACCGGGCCTCGGTGAAGAAACGGTTCCGTCCCAGGATGGCCACCAGGGGTCGGGTGAACACGTACGTGACAGTGAGGTCGAGCACCGTCGAGAGCCCCAGGAAGAAGGCGAAGCCCCGGACCGAGCCGACCGACAGCATGTAGAGCACGACGGCGCCGATGACGGAGGCGAAGTCGGCGGACAGGATCGTGCGGAAGGCGCGCGAGAAGCCCCGGTCGACCGAGGACCGCAGGGTCCTGCCCGACCGCAGGTCCTCCTTCAGGCGCTCGAAGTACACGACGTAGGAGTCCACGGTCACGCCGACGGACACGACGATCCCCACGGCCCCCGCCAGGGTGAGGGCCAAGCCCCGGGTGTGGCCCAGGAGCGTGACGATCGAGTACAGCAGAGCCCCGGTGATGGCGAGCCCCACCCACACCACGAGCCCCAGGGCGCGGTAGTAGAGGACCATGTAGAGCGCGACGAGGGCGAGCCCGACCACTCCGGCGGCGATGCCCGCCCGCAGGGAGTCCTTGCCCAGGCTGGCCGAAACCGTTTGCACCGTCTGGGGCTCGAGCTGGACGGGTAGGGACCCGTAGCGCAGCACCAGGGCCAGGTCCTTGGCCTCCCGCTCGGTGAAGCTGCCGGTGATCTGGCCCTCGCCCTGGAACTCCGTCACCTCCAGGCTGGGAGCGGACTTGACCACGCCGTCGAGGTCGATGGCGATCCGGTTGCCGCGACCGACCTTGGCGGCCATGGCGTTCCACTCCTTGGTCCCGCTGCCCGTGAGCCCGAAGGTGACCGTCCACGCGCCGGTCGTCGGCTCGATCTGGGCCCTCGCCTCGCTGATGGCCTGGCCCCGGACCTCGGCCGGGCCGAGCTGGTAGCGGGCGACCACGTTCCCGTCGCTGTCCCTCTCGGGCAGCACCACCGGCTTGGCCGGGTCGTTCTCCTCGGGCGGCGTCGTCTTCAGCTCGGCGGGGGCGACCGTCGTCGGGGGAGTCTCTGCCACGGTCGTCGCCGTCTCGTCCACGGTCGTCGGCGGGGTCGTCGTGGGGGTGGCCGTCTCCGACGCCGGGAGCACCTGGATGACGGGCCGGAAGTAGAGCTGCGCGGTCTGGCCCACGATCTGCAGAGCCCGGTCGCGGTTCTTCACGCCCGGCAGCTCGACGATGATCGCCTCGCCCTGGCGGCTGATGTCGGGCTCGGCCACGCCCAGGGCGTCGACCCGGCTGCGGATGATCTCGATCGACTGGTTGAGGATGCCCGAGGAGACGTCCGTCTTGGGCTGGAGGACGACGGAGGCGCCGCCCTGGAGGTCGAGCCCCAGCACGGGGGACTTGCCCGAGGCGAGGGTGGCGCCGAGGGCGGCCGCGGCCACGACCACGACGCCGACGAGCGACACGATTGTCGACCGGCGCATCAGGTCTCGTCGTCCCCCAGGGGCGAGTCGACGCTTCCGGTCTCGTCCTCGTCGTCCTCTTCGTATTCGTACTCGCGGGGCGGGCCCACCCGCTGGGCGATGGCCCCGCGGAGCACCCGCAGCACGACACCGGGAGCCACCTCGACGGAGAGGATGTCGTCGTCGGCGTCGGTGACGGTCCCGTAGATCCCGCCGGCGGTGACGACCTCGTCGCCCACCTCCAGGGACGCCGTCATCTCACGGGCCTGGCGGACGCGCTGCTGCTGCGGCCGGATCATGAGGACCCAGAGGAGAGCGAGCGGGAGGAGGAAGATGATGACTTCCATGCGAAGGACGGGCCCGACGGGCGCCGACCGAGCCTAGCGCGAGGGCGGCCGCCGGAAGCTGCGCGTCAGGCGCCGAACAGAGCCGGGCCGGGGCTGGCTGAGGCCGGGGGGCCGGCCAGTCCCAGGTGGTCCCAGGCCGCCGGTGTGGCGACCCGGCCCCGCGGCGTGCGCTTGAGCAGGCCCTGCTGGAGCAGGAAGGGCTCGTACACGTCCTCGACCGTCTCCGGTGCCTCGCCCACGCTGATGGCGAGGGTCGACAGGCCGACGGGGCCGCCGCCGAAGCGCTCGCACACGGCGCCGAGGATCGCCCGGTCGATCTTGTCGAGGCCCCGCTCGTCGACCTCGAACAGGGCCAGCCCCTCTCGGGCGGCGTCGGCCGTCACCGTGCCGTCGCCCCGGACCTCGGCGAAGTCGCGGACCCGGCGCAAGAGGCGGTTGGCGATGCGCGGCGTTCCCCGGGCCCGGCGGGCGATCTCCCCGGCCCCGGCCGGCTCCAGGGGGACCTCGAGGATCCCCGCGGCCCGGACCACGATGGCGTCGAGCTCTTCGACCTCGTAGTAATCGAGGCGGGCGACGAATCCGAAGCGGTCGCGCAGCGGCCCGGTGATGAGGCCGGTGCGGGTGGTGGCCCCCACAAGGGTGAAGCGGGGCAGCTCGAGGCGGATGGAGCGGGCCGAGGGGCCCTTGCCGATGACGATGTCGAGCTGGAAGTCCTCCATGGCCGGGTAGAGGACCTCCTCCACGACCCGGGGCAGGCGGTGGATCTCGTCGATGAACAGGACGTCGCCCTCGTCGAGGTTGGTGAGCACCGAGGCCAGGTCGCCGGCCCGCTCGAGGGCCGGGCCCGAGGTGACCCGGAGGTTGACGCCCAGCTCGGCGGCGACGATGCCCGCCAGCGTGGTCTTGCCCAGGCCGGGAGGGCCGGCGAAGAGGAGGTGGTCGAGCGCCTCCCGGCGCCGGCGGGCCGCCTCCAGGAGGATCTCGAGGTGCTCGCGGAGGCGGGCCTGCCCGACGAACTCGGCCAGCCGGCGGGGTCGGAGCCCGACCTCCTCGGGCGCCTCTGCATCCGCCTGGGCGGCGACCACCAGCTCGTTGCGCACGGCTACCGGGCCGCGGCCAGGAGGCGCAGGGCCTGGCGGAGGAGGTCTTCGACGGACCCGTCGGCCGGGAGCTCGCGCAGGACGACGCCCACCTCGTCGGTGCCGTAGCCGAGCCCGGCCAGGGCCTCCCGGAGGTCGGCGCGGACCGAGCGGTCGCCGCTGCCGTTGACCATCGCCGCGGCCGCAGCCGGCTCGAGGTCGGGCAGGTCGAGGCGGGACTTGAGCTCGATGAGGAGCCGGGCCGCGGTCTTGCGGCCCACGCCCGGCACGAGGGTGAGAGCGTCGAAGTCGCCCTCGGCCAGGGCCCGGCGCAGGTCGGTGGGGCCGTGGACGGAGAGGATGGCCAGGGCAAGGGCCGGCCCCACCCCGTGGGCGCCGATGAGCGCCTCGAAGCAGTCGCGCTCGTCCCGGGTGGCGAAACCGAACAGGGTCAGGGCGTCCTCGCGGACGTGGAGGTGGGTGTGGAGCAGGACGGTGTGGCCGGGCTGGCCGAGGGCGGTCAGCGTGCCGGGGGCGACGGCGGCCCGGTAGCCCACCCCGCCGACGTCGACCACCACCTCGCCCCGTGCCGAGCGGTCGACGAGCGTGCCCCGCAGGGAGCCGATCATCGGCGGGCGGCGGCCCCGAGCCGCGCCGCCAGGGGGGCGCCGGCCAGGTGGCAGAGGGCGAGGGCGAGGGCGTCGGCGGCGTCGGCGGGCCGAGGCGGCTCGGGCAGCCCGAGGAGGGAGGCGACCATGCGCTGCACCTGCTCCTTGGTGGCCGCCCCGTAGCCGGCCACGGCCTGCTTCACCTCGTTCGGCGTGTACTGGACGACGTCCCAGCCCGCCTGGGCGGCGGCGGCCAGCACCAGGCCGCTGGCCTGGCCCACCGACATCGCGGTGCGAGCGTTGACCTGGAAGAAGAGGCGCTCGACGGCAACCACCGGCGGGGCGTCGCCGGCCATGGCCTCGGGCCCGAGGTCGGCGAGCAGGGCCCGGATCTCGTGGTCGAGCTCGGCCAGGCGCCGGGGCAGCGGGTCGGCGGGCGGCGTGGTGATGACGCCCACGGCCACGGCCCGCGTCTGGCCGCCGGCGCGCGCCAGGCAGCCGTAGCCGCAACGGGAGACCCCGGGATCGATGCCGAGCACGAACACGCGTTCGTGAGGTTAGCGGCTGGCACCCGGCGAGTGGCGGATGCCAAGGACAACAGCGTCAGGCGGTGACGGTCTGGAGGACGGCGTCGGGGATGTCGAAGTTGGCGTAGACGGCCTGGACGTCGTCGTGCTCCTCGAGCAGGTCGACGAGGCGCAGGACCTTGCGGGCGTCGGCCTCCGACTCGAGGGAGATCGTGGTGGTGGGCTGGAGGCTGAGGTCGGCCGACTCGACGGCCACGCCTGCCTCCTCGAGCCCCGTCCGCACGTGGGCGAGGTCGCCGGGCGCGGTGGTGATCGTCCAGGTGTCTCCCGAGTCGGTGAGGTCCTCGGCGCCGCCCTCGAGGGCGAGGAGCAGCATCTCGTCCTCGTCCCGGTCACCCTTGCGGGCGATGACCACGCCCTTGCGCTGGAACTGCCACGCCACCGCGCCGGGCTCGGCGGTGGAGCCGCCGTTCTTGGAGAAGATGGACCGCACCTCGGCGCCCGTGCGGTTGCGGTTGTCGGTCAGGCATTCCACGAAGACGGCAACGCCGCAGGGCGCGTACCCCTCGTAGGTGACGGCCTCGTACCGGACGCCCTCGAGCTCGCCCGTCCCCCGCTTGATGGCCCGCTCGATGGTGTCGCTCGGCACCGAGGCGTCCCGGGCCTTCTGGAACATGGTGCGCAGCGTGGCGTTCGACTCGAGGTCGCCTCCGCCCTCCCGCGCCGCCACCTCCACCTGGCGGATCAGCTTGGCGAAGAGCTTGCCTCGGGCCTTGTCGGCCGCGCCCTTGCGGTGCTTGATCGTCGCCCACTTGGAATGGCCGGACATGGGTTCTCCTTGTCTGCCTCAGACGGAGGCGAGAAACTGCTGGTGCAGGCGCAGGTCGCCGGACAGCTCGGGGTGGAAGGCGGACACGAGGACGGACCCTTGGCGGCACAGGACGGGCCGGAGCTCCCCGCCCGTCCCGGGAACCGTGGCCAGGACCTCGACGCCCTGTCCGACCCTGTCGACCACCGGCGCCCGGATGAAGGTGGCCGGGAACCCGCCCCCGGGCAGGCCGGTGAC
>DASZOE010000018.1:0-5267 GCA_035550945.1 Acidimicrobiales bacterium | reverse complement strand
GCCACACATTGAGTGGAAGCAGGCCAAGACGGTCATGAAGGCGCTCTTGAGCGGCGATCCCGCCGCCGCCGCCGTTGTCCGCCAAGCGGCCAAGCAGGCACTGCCCGGGTGGATCCCGAGCCGGGGCTGACGCCGGAGGCGGGGCCGAGTGGGAAGGCGAGCGGCGACCCCGCGTCGGGTTGGAGACACCTGGCGCAGCAAGCCTCGCCGACAGGGCCGGCTCGCTCCGAGAAGGATCACATCGGGTCAAGACCCGTTCCCCGGCGCGGTGGTCCCTGCAGCTGTCCGGTCGTTGACCGCCAGCTTGGATGAGGTCGGTCTTCACGGTCGCGGGCTCACATGCAGCGCCGGGCTGACCTTCTGCTCGACGCCCCTCGGGCTACCAGCTCGAACAGCCGCCAGCTCCCGAGCCGAGCTCGAGTCGGCCGCTGGCAGGAGGCGCTCCACGTACGACTTCTCCTGCCCATTGGGCGGCGGCGTGCAGGGCGGGCCGTCGCTACCGACTACTGTCGGGAGGCGCCGCGCTGAGGTCAGCCAGCACTGACCCAGCGGCGCCCTCAACTGCAGGTAGGTCGCCGAGGGAGACCATGCCGATGGGTTGTCCGTCCACCATGACGGGGAGTCTTCGCACATCGTGCTCCCGCATGAGTCGCACGGCGTCGCCCACAGTGTCGTCGGGGGACAGTACGGCCACGTTCGTAGTGCAGATGTCGCGGACGCTGGTCTCCGAGGGAACGCGGCCCGCGGCGACGGCCCGTACGGCAATGTCGCGATCCGTGAGAATGCCGTGCAGGGTGCCGCCGGCCAGGACGATGACGTCGCCCACGTCGGCATCGCGCATGACAGCCGCCGCCTCCGTCAGGGGACGGTCTGCGTCGATCACCTTGGGGAAAGACGTCATCACGTCTTCGATAAGCTGGTCCATCTCGCTCCTCTCCTTGTCGCGATGTGTACCCGAGAAACCGACGAGAACCGCACCACTCGGCCGAGCGCGGACCCGACGGCTCTTGTCCGTGGCGACCGCACACCCGGTTTTTTGCATCGCGGTCGACGATCTCTGAGGATCGCCCGGGCGCTCGCGGTCTTGGTCCTGTGACGCTCAGACGAGAAGCTCGAAGGCAGCGTCGGGAGTGCACTGCTCTGCGGCCATCAGGATGTCCTTTTGCCTGCTCGATCACAGCACGCGACTCCCCATGGCCTCATGGAGGCGCTGCGCCGGCTCCCGCTGATGAGAGCCTGGAGATCCGTAGGCCGCGGCCCAAGTAGGCCTTCCTCATCGCCCAGATGCTGCGGCGAGTACGGACCCTCGAGGGAGCACATCGCGCGGACCACCCGGGCCCTGTTCCTCCAGCGCCCACAAATGGGTCGGCGACCCCTCCCCTAGGGGCGTCTACGCGACGGGCTTTCGAACCTAGGTCGATCGGACCAGGAGCAGTGGGAGCTCACGGCTCACGCCCGGACGAGGAGAACTGACTCCGGATCTCGGTCGAGGTGGACGACATCGACGCGGCCATATCCGGCGGCGCCCAGCCACTCGCGGAAATCCTCCTCGGCGTGGGTGTCCCCACCCGTGCCGACCCCCAGCATCTGCACGGCGAAAATCGGCGCCAGGGGTCGTCGTCCCCGAAGGAACGTGTGGATAGCAAGCATGCCCTCGTGAGCAAGGACGGGTCTTACGCGGCGCCAAAGTTCGACGTTGCGCGCCGGGTCCAGTGTGTAGGCGACCCCTGCGCAGAAGACGAGATCGAACGGCCCATCGGCCAACACTTCGAAGAAGTCGCCGGCGAACAGCCTTACGCCCTCCGCCGGCAGCCGACCGTCCCCCCGCGCCAACTCGATCACCTCGGGCCGGTCCTGCACGGTCGCCTGGAGTCCACGCCGAGTGAACTCGAGGGCATACTCACCGTGGCCGCCACCGAGGTCGAGCACCCGCTTCGATTGGGGGCGGGCGGCCAGACACGCGTCGACGGCCGCGGGAGCCGACGCCCGGGCGTTGACTGCGAGTGCCTGAAGCCAGCGACCAAGGTGCCGAGGCGGCTGTCGGTTAGGCTGCGGCTCGCGCCCTCGGAGACGGTCTTCGATGCGCTCGTTCCACATTCGGAGAGAGCCGGCATGGTGATGCAAGACGGCGGCTTCGTCAGCGTTCGGTGCCCCTGGACCGAGAAACCATCGACCCGAATCGGACGCGACGAGATCCCAGACCGCGAGCGCATCGAGGACGATCCGGACGGCGCGCTCGTCCAGTCCGAGCCTCGCTCCGATCTCCCCCGGGTCGGCCGGCAAAGCATCAAGGACCCCCGTCTCTGCGGCGACGTCAAACAGGACCACCATGCGCCAGTCCGAGATCAAGGGCGGAGTAGCCAGGAACGACAGCTGCTCCCACATCTCGCTGTCGCCCTCTCTACCCTCGAACATCACGGCGGTCTCCATTGCCGATCCAGGGGCGATCGTGTCGCTCTCAGGTGAGGTAGACCCTAGAGCCCGATCGGCAGGCAGGTTGTGGCCCGCGGTTTAGCATCGAACCACCTGCAGACCATGTCACCGCGAGACGAACGAAGGGCGGCCATGAAGCGGCTTCGACAGGCGACAGTCGACGTGAGGCCACCTGCGGCGTGACGTTGGTATCGGCGATGAAGGCGAGGATCAGCCCGCATCGGAGCCGGCCCGACGCGTGTATTGCCGACTATACGGTGACGTTTGGTTGCAAAGTTCGGTCGCAACGAACCGCACAGATGGATGCAGTGTGCAAATCAGGACGACGGGACGGTGCGTCGGCGCGGATGGGAGGTGGGGCCCTCGATCTCGAACGAGCAACCGGGAGGCGTGCGGGGGCGAGGCGTTGGCCCGGCCTTGAGGGCGTGCGGCTGTTGATCACCCCGATTCAGTGAGGGAGCGCAGCAGGTCGGTCGACGAGCGCCGATGGTTCGCCGCCACGGGAGAGAGTGGCGCCTCTGTCCTCGACACGCCACCCCCACGCGGGGACGAGGTGACGCTCACCGCCCCTTCCGACCGAGCTCCCACGCCCAGGAGGCGTATTCGTGGGCTGTCCCTGCTCTCGTACGTGGTCACGGTATTCGCGCTGGTCACGCTCAACTTCCTTCTCCCGCGTGCCATGCCGGGCGACCCGGTGTCGGCGCTGGTGGACGCCGGGGGGCCCGCTCGTGTCCAGGATGACGCCCTGAGGGCGGAGCTAGCCGAGTACTACGGCCTGGACCGGCCCCTTGCCGTGCAGTACGGCCAGTATCTCGGAGACCTCGTCCGGGGAGAGCTCGGGACGTCGATTCGCTACAACGTGCCGGTTGCGTCGCTTGTCCTCGCACGACTTCCCTGGACGCTGTTGTTGATCTCGGCTGGGATGGCCATCGCCGTGCTCATTGGGTGGATCGGCGGCGTGCACTCGGGGTGGCGCCGGGGACGGGGCGTCGACCGCGGCCTGCTGGTCTTCTTTCTCACCCTCAAGGCGTTCCCCGTGTTCTTCGTCGGGTCGCTGGCGCTCGTCGTCTTCGCCGTGAAGCTCGGGTGGTTTCCGCTGGCGGGTACGAGGACGCCGTTCGCCGAGGACGAAGCTCTGCTGAGCACCATCGCCGACGTCCTCCACCACCTCGCCCTGCCTGCTCTAGTGCTGGCACTCGACTTCGCCGCCAGCCAGTACCTGGTCATGAGGGCCGGGATGGTGTCGGAGCTGGGGGCCGACTATCTCGTGCTTGGACGGGCCAAGGGCCTGCGGGAACGACAGCTCAAGTTCCGGTACGCGGCCCGCAACGCGCTCCTTCCGGCGGTTACCCTGCTCGCCCTCCACATGGGCTTCGCCGTGACCCACTCCATCCTCGTGGAGACGGTGTTCGCCTACCAGGGGCTAGGCCGCCTGCTGTTCGAAGCCGTCGCGTTCCGCGACTACCCAACCCTGCAGGCCTGCTTCCTCGTGCTCACCCTCGTCGTCGTGAGCGCCAACTTCCTGGCGGACGCGCTGTACCGCCGGCTCGATCCGAGGGTCGCGGCATGAGCATGCGCCGGTCTCCGCTCGGCGTGATCGGCGCCGTCCTGATCGGCGTCGTCGCTGTGGTCGCCGCTCTGGCGCCCCTCCTCGCGCCCTACGACCCCCATGCGCTCGCCGGCGACTCCTTGCAGCCTCCGTCGAGCCGGCACCTGCTCGGGACCAACAACCTCGGTCAGGACCTGCTCTCCCAGATCATCTGGGGCGCCCGGTCGTCACTGGTGGTGGCCGTGGCCGCCGCCACCGTGGCGGTCGTGCTCGGAACGGCGGTAGGCGCCACCGCCGGAATGCTGGGAGGGGTCGTCGACGCGGCCGTCATGCGTGTCGTGGACGTCGCGCTGGCCGTGCCCCGCCTCCCGCTGCTCGTCCTCGTCGCCGCCCTCGCCGGCGCGAGCCGGACCAGCGTGACGCTGGTGATCGGCCTCCTCACCTGGCCGGTCGTCGCCCGGCTAGTCCGCAGCCAGACGCTCAGCTTGCGCGGCCGGGGCTTCATTCACGCGGCGCGGGGTTTCGGCGGCGGGCTGCCGTACATCGTGCGCCGCCACCTCGTACCCGCCCTCGGCCCGGTCCTCGTGGCGACGTTCGTGGCCATCTCGGCCAACGCCGTCCTCCTTGAGGCCTCGCTCGCCTTCTTGGGCCTCGGCGACCCGGCGGGGATGAGTTGGGGCCTGATCCTCAACCGGGCGCTGCTGCATCCCGGCCTCTACTTCACCTCGGCGTGGCTCTGGTGGGTGCTGCCGGCGGGCTTCGCCATCACGCTTTCCGTGCTGGGTTTCACATTCCTCGGCGTCGGCTTGGAGCCGGTGCTCAACCCCCGGTGGCGGAGGGTGGGCCCGTCGTGACCCTGCTCGAGGTCCGCGAGGGCGAGTCGCTGGGGATCCTCGGCCTCTCCGGCAGTGGCAAGACCACACTGGGACGGATCCTCGCCGGACACCTCGCCCCCGACTCGGGCCAGGTGCTTCTCGAGGGGGCGCCCCTGCACACGTCCTGGACACGGCACGAGCGGCAGATGCGGCGCCGGATCCAGCTCCTACAGCAGGACCCGTGGGATGCCCTCTCGCCGCGGCTCACCGTAAGGGGCCTGGTGCGGGAGCCGCTGGACGTCGCCCGCCGCCCGCCAGGGCGACTGGACGGCCCACGACGAGACGGTCGCCGAGTCGCTCCAGCGGCTCTGAACGAGATCGCCGACGAGAGGAGAACCTGATGGAATCCGTCGATCGCAGGACCTTCCTGGCCGGCATGCTCGGCGCGGCCGGGGCGGTGGCGCTGGGGG
>DASZOE010000017.1:0-6780 GCA_035550945.1 Acidimicrobiales bacterium | reverse complement strand
GTCGGCGTCGATCGGGCGGGCCACGGCGAGGCCCTCCGTCAGCGGGGGGCCGACGTCGTCGTCGGCGCCCTGGAAGAGCTCCTGAGCGCTCCGTGATCGTCCACCCCGCCTACCCGCAGGAGACGTGGTGCGTGCGGGAGAGGAGGCTCGACCTCGACGTCCTCGCCCAGTCGGAGTCGATCTTCGCCCTCGCCAACGGCCATCTCGGGCTGCGGGGCAACCTCGACGAGGGCGAGCCCTTCGGGCTTCCCGGCACCTACCTCAACGGGTTGTACGAGCAGCGCCCCCTGCCGTACGCGGAGGCCGGGTACGGCTATCCCGAGTCGGGTCAGTCCCTGATCGACGTGACCAACGGCAAGCTCCTCCGCCTGCTCGTCGACGACGAGCCCTTCGACGTCCGTTACGGCAGCCTCGAGTCCCACGAACGGACCCTCGACATGCGGGCGGGCACGCTCAGCCGGGACGTGCACTGGATCTCGCCGGCCGGCCAGGCTGCCCGCGTCCGTTCCATCCGCCTCGTCTCCTTCACACAGCGGGCGGTGGCGGCCATCAGCTACGAGGTGGTCGCCCTCGACGACCGGGCGCGGATCGTCGTGCAGTCCGAGCTGGTGGCCAACGAACCCCTGCCCATGCCCGGCGACGACCCCCGGGTGGCCGCCGCACTGGCCTCGCCTCTGGTGGCCGACAGCCACGTCACCCGAGGCCGGGCGATGGTCGAGCTCGGCCACCACACCGCGGTCAGCGGCCTGAGGATGGCGGCGGCGATGGACCACATCGTCCACGGCCCGGTCGGCACGGAGACGGCGGCCGAGTCGCGGCCCGACGCCGGCCGGGTCACGGTGACCACCGTCCTCGAGCCCGGTCAGCGTCTGCGCATCATCAAGCTGCTGGCCTACGGCTGGTCGAGCCTGCGCTCCCGCCAGGCGCTCGGCGACCAGGTGGCCGCGGCCCTGACCGCCGCCCGCCACACCGGGTGGGACGGTCTCCTGGCCGAGCAGCGCGCCTTCCTCGACGAGTTCTGGGACCGGGCCCTCGTGGAGGTCGACGGCGACCCCGAGATCGAGCAGGCCGTCCGCTTCGCCCTGTTCCAGGTCCTGCAGGCCGGCGCCCGGGCCGAGCGCCGGGCCATCGCCGCGAAGGGGATGACCGGCACCGGCTACGACGGTCACACGTTCTGGGACACCGAGACCTTCGTCCTGCCGGTGCTCACCTACACCCGGCCCCCGGCGGCGGCCGACGCGCTTCGCTGGCGCCACAGCATCCTGCCCGTTGCCCGGGAGCGAGCCAAGACCCTGGGCCTCCGGGGCGCGGCCTTCCCATGGCGGACCATCGCGGGCGAGGAGTGCTCGGGATACTGGCCCGCGGGAACCGCCGCGTTCCACCTCAACGCCGACATCGCCGACGCGGTGGTCCGCTACATCGACGCCACCGGCGACACCCAGTTCGAGGGCGAGGTGGGCGTCGACCTGCTGGTGGAGACGGCCCGGCTCTGGGTCTCCCTCGGCCACCACGACCGCAAGGGGCGCTTCCGCATTCCGGGGGTCACCGGCCCCGACGAGTACAGCGCGCTGGCGGACGACAACGTGTACACGAACCTCATGGCCCAGAGGAACCTGCGCGCCGCCGCCGACGCGGTCGGGCGCCACCCCGAGCAGGCAGGCGCCCTCGGCGTGGACGAGGCCGAGGTCGCAGTGTGGCGCAAGGCGGCCGAGGCGATGATGATCCCCTACGACGAGGGGCTGGGACTTCATCCTCAGGCCGACGGGTTCACCGACCACCATGTCTGGGACTTCGACTCGACCCGTCCCGACCAGTACCCCCTGTTCCTCCACTTCCCGTACTTCGACCTGTACCGCAAGCAGGTCATCAAGCAGGCCGACCTCGTGCTCGCCATGCACCTGCGGGGGGAGGCCTTCACGGCCGAGCAGAAGGTGCGGAACTTCGAGTACTACGAGGCGCTCACCGTCCGCGACTCGTCCCTTTCCGCCGCCATCCAGGCGGTCATGGCCGCGGAGACCGGACACCTGGAGCTCGCCTACGACTACCTCGCGGAGACCTGCCTGGTCGACCTCCACGACCTGCAGCGCAACACCCGCAACGGCCTGCACCTGGCCGCGCTGGCGGGCGGGTGGTCGGCGCTGGTCGCCGGCTTCGGGGGGTTCCGGGCGGGGAACGGCCCGCCCGCCTTCGCCCCCCGGCTGCCCCAGGCCATCAGCCGGCTCGCGTTCCACCTGTGGTACCGCGACCGCAACCTGTGCGTCACCGCGGTGCCGGGGGAGGCGATCTACGAGCTGCGCTCGGGCGAGCCGCTCGAGATCATCCATCACGGCGAACCGCTGCGGCTGACCGGCAGCGAGCCCGTCACCCGGCCGATCCCGCCGGCGCAGCCCCGGCCTCGCCCCGCGCAGCCGCCCGGCCGGGCGCCGGCCCGTCGCCGGCCCGGCGCGCGTACGGGGTGACGTCCGCCTCCCGGTGAAGTGGGCGGTGGCCCCGTCTCTGTCGGTCAGGACCACCGTCTAGGGTGACGTCGCATGGCGGACCGGGCCAAGTTCACCGAGATGACGATGGAGCACATGCCGTCGCTCTATACCGCCGCGCTCCGGATGACTCGGAGCCCGGCCGATGCCGAGGACCTGGTCCAGGACACCTACCTGAAGGCGTACAGGGGGTTCGAGACCTTCCAGGAGGGCACCAATCTCAAGGCCTGGCTGTACCGGATCCTCACGAACACCTTCATCAACTCCTACCGGGCCAAGAAGCGTCGACCGGAGGAGACCGACATCGACGACGTGGAGAACCTCTACCTCTACCGTCGCCTCGGCGGCCTGGAGGGCGCGACCTCGGGCCGCAGTGCCGAAGAGGAGGTCCTCGACCGGTTCACCGAGACCGACGTCAAGGAGGCGCTGGAGTCGCTCCCCGAGCAGTTCCGGCTGGCCGTCCTCCTCGGCGACGTGGAGGGCTTCTCCTACAAGGAGATCGCCGAGATCCTCGACGTGCCCATCGGGACGGTCATGAGTCGGCTCCATCGCGGAAGAAGAGCACTGCAAAAGCGGTTGTACGACTTCGGACGACAGCGAGGTCTGGTCCCAGAGCCTGAGGGAACGACACATGGGTAGACAGTGCTTCGAGACCTGGGAGCTGCTGTACCACTACATCGACGGAGAGCTCACCGGAGAGCGACGGGTGGTCGTCACCCGTCACCTGAACGACTGCCCCCCATGCGGCGAGGCGTTCGAGTTCGAGTCCGAGCTCCGGGTCGTGATCGCCGAGCGGTGCCGCGAGCCGGTGCCCGACGCGCTGCGTCAGCGGGTCGCCGAGGCCATCCAGCGCATCCAGGAATAGGAGCTGAGCCCGGCCGGTTGGCCAGTACATGGCCGAGGGATCTGTGGGAGCCCACCCGATCTCCGGGAACGACCGCCCCTCCAAGGCGTACGCGGCGGGGAGGGTGTGCCGGCACCCGGACTGTGGGACCCGACTCTCCATCTACAACGACGGCGTCTTCTGCTACCGGCACGAGCCCATGACGGTTCCCCGGGTCCGCGGCAAGAAGATCGCCTGACCGCCGCCTGTTCGCCGCCTCACCAACGGTCCCCGGGGCGGGCCCGGCGGCTGAGGTGAGGTAGGTGGCCGGCGCGGTTTAGGCTCCGCCCGTGAACCTCGTTCTCGCCTTCGGCAAGCCCTGGACGTACTGGATGGCTCCGATGATCACGCTCTTGGCCGTCCTCGGTGTCGTGGCCCTCTTCGTCGGGTACCTGATCAAGGTCGTGGCCGCCCGCTATCCCAAGCAGTAGGCGGAGCGTGGCCGACGACCACCAGGACGCCTCGACGGGCAGCCGGCCTGCCGATCCCGTCGCCTGGGACGTGGCCGAGCGGGTCGCCATCCGAATCGCCCGCCGGGAGCCGCTCGCCGAGTCCTACCTGTACTCCTCCCTCGCTCCCGACTTCGACGAGTACACCGCCGAGGCCGAGGAGCTGGTCGCCCAGGAGACGGGCCTGCGGTCGCTCTCCGGGCCGGCCCGGGGCCGCGTCACCGACCGGGCCGGGTGGATCAGGGCCAACCTGAAGTCCTTCCAGCGCCTGCTGCGTCCCCTCACCGAGCGCCTCGGGAGCCGGATGGGCACCGGACCGGTGGCCAGCGCCGGCCGCTCCGTGGCCGGCGCCGAGGTCGGTGCCCTGCTCGGGTGGATGTCGACCCGGGTGCTCGGCCAGTACGACCTCCTCGTGATCGAGAACGAGGACGAGGAGGAGCAGGACATCGTCTACTACGTGGGGCCGAACGTGCTGGGCCTCGAGAAGCGCTACGCCTTCCCGCCCGGCGAGTTCCGCCTCTGGCTCGCCCTGCACGAGGTCACCCACCGGGCCCAGTTCACGGGCATCCCCTGGATGCGCCCCCACTTCCTGTCGCTGGTCGACGCCAGCATGGCCACCTTCGACCCCGACCCGAAGCGGTTCGTGGCCGCCCTGCGCCGGGCCGTCGACGCCGCCCGGGCCGGCCACAACCCCCTCGACGAAGGGGGTCTGGTGGCCCTGCTCGCCAGCCCCGAGCAGCACGCCGTCCTCCAGCGCATCCAGGGCCTCATGAGCCTCCTGGAGGGCCACGGCGACGTGGTGATGGACCGGGCGGCCCAGGGCCGCATCCCCAGCGCCCCCCGCTTCCAGCAGGTGCTGCACCAGCGCCGCCAGGCGGCGGGGCCGGCCCGCGTGCTCCAGAAGCTCATCGGGCTCGAGGCCAAGCTGCGCCAGTACCAGGACGGCGAGGACTTCCTGGAGGCGGTGGAGAAGTCGGAGGTGGCCGAGATCGACCTCCTGTGGCGCGGCCCCGAGTGGCTCCCGACCCTCCCCGAGATCAAGCAGCCGGAGCTGTGGCTGGCGAGAGTGGCCGAGGCGGAAGCAGCGGCCAGCTGACGGCCGGCGGGGAGGTCGCCGGGCTCCTCGCCCGCTGCACGTTCTCCCCCCCCGGCACCGAGGTGACCTGCGCCGTCTCCGGGGGCGCCGACTCGCTGGCCCTGCTCGTCCTGGCCGTCGAGGCCGGCTGCCGGGTCACCGCCGTGCACGTCGACCACGGCCTGCGCCCGGGGTCGGGGGCCGAGGCCGACGTCGTGGCCGAGGCCGCGGCTCGCTTCGGGGCCACCTTCCGGGCCGAACGCGTCATGGTCCCGCCCGGGCCCAACCGCGAGGCCCGGGCCCGGGCCGCCCGCTACGCCGTCCTGCCGACCGACGTCCTCACCGGCCACACCGCCGACGACCAGGCCGAGACCGTCCTCCTCAACCTCCTGCGGGGCGCGGGCCTCGACGGGCTCGCCGGCATGGCCCCCGAGGGGCACCCTCTCCTCGCCCTGCGCCGGGCCGAGACCCGGGCCCTGGTCGCCGCCCTCGGGCTCGCGCCCGTCGAGGACCCCTCCAACGCCGACCCCGCCTTCCGACGCAACCGTGTCCGGGCCGAGCTCCTTCCCCTCCTCGACACCATCGCCGGCCGCGACGTGGCCGCCGTGCTCGCCCGCCAGGCCGGGCTCCTGCGCGACGAGGCCGCTCTCCTCGACGAGCTGGCCGCGGCGGTCGACGTCACCGACGCCCGGGCCCTGGCCGCGGCCCCGCCCGCGCTGGCCCGCCGGGCCGTGCGCCGGTGGCTGACCGGGGGCCGGGAGCACCCCCCGTCGGCGGCCGCTGTCGAGCGGGTCCTGGCCGTTGCCAGGGGCGACGCCCGGGCCACCGAGGTCGACGACGGCCGGCGGGTCACCCGCCGCCAGGGCCGGCTCGACCTCCACGCTTCCGCACGCCCGGTCGGAACGTCGTAGCTTCGCGGCAATGTCGGCTGACCAGGCCGCCCCCGTCGGCGCAGCGCCCGATCCCAACCTCGGGCCGATCGTCGTGAGCCAGGCCCAGCTCGAGGACCGCATCACCGCCCTGGGCCGGGAGATCACCGCCGACTACGCGGGGCGGGCGCCCCTGCTCGTCGGTGTCCTCAAGGGCGCGTTCGTCTTCATGAGCGACCTGGCCCGGGCCATCGACCTGCCCGTGGAGTTCGACTTCATGGCCGTGTCGTCGTACGGGAGCGCCACCAAGACGAGCGGGGTGGTCCGCATCGTCAAGGACCTCGACATCGACCTGACAGGTCGCCACGTCCTGCTGGTCGAGGACATCGTGGACAGCGGTCTCACCCTGTCCTACGTGCGCAAGAATCTCAAGGCGCGCAATCCGGCCAGCCTGGAGGTGTGCGCGCTGCTCGTGCGCGAGGGTCGCCAGAAGCGGTCGCCCACCCTCCGCTACGTCGGCTTCACCATCCCCCCGGCTTTCGTCATCGGCTACGGCCTCGACGTGGAGGAGCGCTACCGCAACCTCCCGTTCGGCTGCACCTGGGCAGGCTCGGTACCCTGACTGGTGTGAGAAGCCGGTTGCCCAAGGTGTTCCGAAGCGCGCCCTTCTGGGTGGCGGTGGCCCTAGTGGCCGTGCTGGTGGCTGGTGGGGTGTTCCGGAGCGACGGCGACCGCAAGAAGCTGCGCCTCGACGAGTTCGAGTCCAAGGTGGCGTCGGGCCAGGTCAAGGACGCGACCATCACCGATCGGGACGCGGCCATCCAGGGCGAGCTGGTCAACGGCGACAAGTACCGGGTCAACTACGTCCGCGACGACGCCGAGAAGGTGGTCGACGTCCTTCGCTCGGCCGGAGTGCACACCAAGGTCGACCACCAGAAGGACCCCATCTGGTGGACGATCGTCCAGACCTTCCTCCCCTTCGTCCTCCTCGTGGGCGCCTTCCTGTTCGTGATGAACACCATGCAGG
>DASZOE010000016.1:0-2188 GCA_035550945.1 Acidimicrobiales bacterium | reverse complement strand
GAGCAGGGCCATCTCCCGCACCAGAGCGTGCAGCCGGGCGTTCTCGATGGCCACGCCCGCGGCCGCGGCGAGGGCCACCCCGAGCTCCTCGTCGATGTCGGTGAAGCCCTCGGCGCTGGTCTTGTCGGTGAGGTAGAGGTTGCCGAACACCTGGTCCCGCACCCGCACGGGGACGCCCAGGAAGGACTTCATCGGGGGGTGGTTGGGCGGGAAGCCGTAGCTGTCGGGATGCTCGCGGAGGTCGGGAAGCCGGATGGGCTTGGGCTCGACGATCAAGAGGCCGAGGATCCCGTGGCCCTCGGGCAGGTCGCCGATGGCGCGGTAGGTCTCGTCGTCCAGACCGACGGTGAGGAACTGGGCCAGGCGGGTCCCCGACTCGTCGAGCACGCCGAGGGCCCCGTAGCGGGCGTCGACCAGGGACACCGCGGACTCGACGATGCGGCGCAGCACCGTCTCCAGGTCGAGGTCGGAGCCGACGGTGAGAACCGCATCCAGCAGCTGGCGGAGGCTGCGCGGCCCGGCGTAGGACGGCTGGCTCACCGGGCCAGGCTAGCGACAGCCCGGAGGGACACCCCGGCGTCCCCGAGGTGCTCGCCGGGCAGCGCCGGGACGGGCGCAGGGAAGGTGGGATGGGCCACCGCCGGGCCCGGCGCTGGCCATGTGACCTTCGGCCCTGGCGGCGTGGCGCCACCGGCCTCACCATGACCGGCATGGAACGAACCATCGAAGCGTCGACCACGCTCCGCGCCTCGATCCACCAGGTCCAGGTCGCGTTGCTCTTCGACCCCGGCTGCCTGGTGCGCGGGGAACGTCCGTCCGCCGACGTCCCGGAGAGCGAGCTGCGCTCGACCCTCGCGGTGGAGACAAGCGTCGGTCCGAGCATCCACCAGGAGGTGATCGTCCAGTTCGGGGCGCTCTGCCCGGAGGGAGACAACCTGTCGCTGGCGGTCACCCTGCGGGCCACGTCCTCGCCCCGGCTCTTCCCGAGGTTCGTCGGCGAGCTCGAGGCGACACCGTACGGCCCGGGCACCGTCCTCCGGCTGTACGGCACGTACGGCGTGCCCCTGAGCCCGTTCGGGCGCTTCGGCGACGGCATCGCCCGCCGCCGGCTGGCGCGGCAGTCCCTGACGACGTTCCTGGAGCAGGCGGCCGGGCGCCTGGACGCCGAGGCCGACCGCCAGGCCCGGTCGGGGTCCTGGGTTCCCGACCGCTATCCCGTCGCGGTCCGGGAGCTGGCCGCCTCCGAGAACTACCTCGGATGACGGGAGGAGGAGGCCCGCCGCCTTTGACCGGTGGCCGGTCGTGAACCGCACCATCGTCGCCTTTGGCCGCGACGACGCCGGTGACTGGGTCGCGGAGCTCTCCTGCCTGCACACGCAGCACGTTCGCCACCGGCCCCCATTCCGCGTCGCGCCCTGGGTGCTGGACGACGCCGAGCGGGAGGCTCGGGTGGGCTCGGACCTGGACTGCCCGCTGTGCGACCGGGCCGAGCTCCCGGAGGGCCTCCGCGTGACCCGGCGCACCGACGTCTGGGACGAGCGGGCCATGCCCGCGGCGCTCCGCCGCGCCCACCGGGTGGCGACCGGCACGTGGGGCCGGCTCCGGGTGGAGCGGGGCCGGCTCCGCTTCCGGGCGGAGACGCACCCTCCTCTCGACGTCATCGTCGATCCGGCCACCGCCCAGGCCATACCGCCCGACGTCGAGCACCACGTCGAGCCGCTCGGCGAAGTGCGCTTCTGCGTCGAGTTCCTCCGCCGGTGAGCCCGGCGGGGCCGCCGCCGGCGGGTCAGGGCGGGGTCGGCCCGATCCGGAACCGGCACCCGCCCCGGCTGGGTTCGTGGCGGAAGGCGGCTCGCAGCTCCAGCTTTCCGCCCGTGCCCTGGAGCATCCCTTCGATCATCCCCCGGTGGATCTCGCAGACGACGTCGGGGTCGGCGGCGGCGGCCGCCTGCACGCCGCAGCGTCCGGCGACCAGCTCCACGACCGGACCCTCGTGTCGGAGCTCGGGGTCGAACCCCCGCCGGGTCATCTCCACCTGCAGCCGCTCGAGGCTCGCGGTGGCCGGTCCCTCGCCCGCGACCCGCCGCCCCTCCTCGACACCGACCGCTCGGGGCGACCGGCGGCCCCTGCGGAGATCGAGGAGGAGGAGGCTCAGCTCCTCGTAGGGCTCGGCCCCGCCGGCTTTGCC
>DASZOE010000015.1:0-4040 GCA_035550945.1 Acidimicrobiales bacterium | reverse complement strand
CTCGCCGTCCCCTCGCCCATCTCCCCGGCACCCAGGACGACGATGCGGCGTCCGGCGAGCGAGCCCAGGCGGTCGGCGGCCATGGCGACGGCGGCGTGGGCCAGGGAGGTGATGCCCCGCCCGATGCCCGTCTCGGTGCGGGCCCGCTTGCCGACCTCGACGGCGTGGCGGAAGAGAGCCGAGAGCCCGGAGGCGGCCGCCCCCTCGGTACGGGCCCGCTCCCACGCGCCGCGGGCCTGGCCGAGTATCTGGCTCTCGCCCGGCACGAGCGAGTCGAGGCCGGCGGCCACGCAGAACAGGTGGGCGGCGGCGGCCTCGTCGACGTAGGTGTAGAGGTGGTCGCTGAACTCCTCGGGGGCCACGAAGGCCCCCTCGGAGAGGAAGTTCCGAACGTCCTGCACGGCGCCGTGGTAGCGCTCGGCCACCGCGTACACCTCCACCCGGTGGCATGTCGACAGCACGACGGCCTCGGTGACGAACTCCCGGCCGGTCAGGTCGGCAAGGGCCTTGGGCAGGCGCGCCTCGCCCACCGCCATCTGCTCGAGGAGGTCGAGCGGGACGGTGCGGTGGTTCAGTCCGACGACGACGACGACAGACACGTCTCGAGGCGCTCCTTTGCCGAGGCCAGGTCACCGGTGCGGATCAGTGCGAGCATGTCCGAGTCGAGCGCCTTCTGCCAGTCGAAATCGGCCGGGCTCCGGCCACCGGCCTTCACCGCGGCCCGATGCTCGGCCACCAGGTCGAGCAGGGCCTCGTACTCGGGCCCGATCGAGGCCTCGAGCCGCTCCCGGAGCCACCGGGCCACGGCCGGGCTGCGGCCGCCGGTCGAGACCGTGACCACGAGCGACCCCCGCCGCACGACCGAGGGCAGGGTGAAGGAGCAGTGCTCGGGATCGTCGGCGCCACACACCCACACGCCGGCGGCCTCGCAGTCACCGAAGACGGCCCGGTTGACGTCCTTGGAGTTGGTGGCGGCGATGACCAGCCGGTGCCCCTCCACGTCACCGGAGCGGTAGGGCCGCTCGTCGACGCCCACATCGGGCCAGCCCCGGATCTCCTCGGCGACTTCGGGCGCGACCACGCGGACCCGGGCACCACAGGCCCGGAGGCCCTCGACCTTCCGGGCCGCCACCGACCCGCCACCGACCACCAGGCACGGCCGGCCCTCGAGGATGAGGTTCACCGGGTAGAGCGTGGTCGTCGGCATGTCAGACGGTGGCCCCCTGGGCATCGCCGGCGGAAACGTCCGGTCCCGCCGGCACCCCGTCACCGGTGGGCAGGCCCTCGTTCGTGGGTGCGCCCGTGGAGCGGCGCTGCTGGTAGAAGGACAGGATCTGCAGCTCGATCGACAGGTCGACCTTGCGCATCGAGATTCCCTTGGGCACGACCAGGACGGCGGGTGCGAAGTTGAGGATCGACGTGCAGCCCGCCGCCACCAACCTGTCGGCGACGTCCTGGGCGGCGGCCGAGGGCGTGGCGATGATCCCGATGCAGGCAGGCTCCACGATCTCGGGGAGCGAGTCCAGGTCGCGGACGATGAGGTCTCCGACCCGCTCGCCCACCTTGGCGGGGTCGGCGTCGACCAGGGCGGCGATGCGGAACCCCCGGGCCGGGAAGCCGCGGTAGTTGGCGAGCGCCTGGCCCAGGTTGCCGACGCCGACGATGACCACCGGGCAGTCCTGGGTGAGCCCCAGGACCCGCGAGATCTGCACGAGCAGGTACTCGACCTCGTAGCCCACGCCCCGGGTGCCGTAGGAGCCGAGGTGGGAGAGGTCCTTGCGGACCTTTGCCGCGTTCACGCCGGCCATCTCGGCCAGGCGCTCGGACGAGACGGTGGCGATCTTGGCGTCGGCGACCTCGACGAGGCAGCGCAGATAGACCGGGAGCCGGGCGACGGTGGCCTCGGGAATGCGGCGCAGGGCCCGCGGGAGCGCCCCCCCACCGTCACGCTCCGGGGGGCGCTCGCCGTTCCCGTCGGCGCCCGTGCCCGAAGGCGGCAGTCGCAGGCCGGCGGGTTCGTCCGGCCGCTTCCCGCGGGCCGGGGTCGAGTCCATCGAGGTCAGTGTACGCCGCCTCGTGCTCGGCTTCACAAGCCCGTTCACAAGCGCACAACTCCCTCGGGCACTCGTCGGCGGGGCTCGACTGATCATCCGGCGGTCCGGGCTCCTAGGCGGACGCCCTGATGACCCAGTCGGCGCTGGCCGCCGCCGCCGCCCTGGTGGCGCTGGCTTTCGCCCTGTCCACCTTCGAACGCTGGCTCGAGCGCCGACGCCGGCACGAGCCGGCGGGGTGCCTGGCCGTGGCCAACGTCCTGATCGCTGATCGCCTCGGGCACGCTCGTGCTCGGGGCCGGCGGGCTGTTCAACTCGGTGCTCGACGAGATGGAGGCGTTCGGTACGGTGAGGGCGTGAGCGAGCCCATACGGGTGATGGTGGTCGACGACACCGAGCACGTGCGGCGGATGCTGACCACGATGCTCACCGTGGACGGCTTCGACGTCGTCTACCAGGCCGCGGGCGGCGCCGACGCCCTCGCCAACGTGGACGCCACCGATCCCCAGGTGGTGGTGGTCGACTACAAGATGCCCGAGATGGACGGGCTCACCGCGGCCCGCGAGCTGCGGGCCCGGCGGCCCCAGCAGGTCATCGTGCTCTACACCGCTTACGTCGACAAGGCCCTCGAGCGGGCCGCGGCCGAGGCGGGCATCGCCCTGTGCCTGGACAAGATCGAAGGGCTGGCCTCTCTGGAGCGGGAGATCAGCCGCCTCTGCAGCAGCGTGAGGAGCGCCGGCACTAGCGGCTGAGGATCAGGAACTGCAGGATCGCGGCGCCGAGGATGGCGACGAGCAGCAACGCCAGCGCGATGGAGGTTCCGCGTCTCATTGCGCGGGCTCGAGGCGAACCAGGTCGCCGGGCGCCAGGTGGAGCTCCTCGGCCGCCGAGCGGCGGTCGAGGGAGATGGCCAGCAGGCCGTAGGAGTCCACGACCAGGCCGACCTGGCCCGGCCCGAGCTCGGCGTAGGTGCCCACCCGCACCGCGCTCCGTGAGCGGTCGCCCATCCTGAGGACGACGGGGGAGCCCATGGCCGCCAGGTCGTCCGGGTCGAGGTTGAGCTGGGCGTTGCCGAAGCGGTCGACCCAGAGCACCTCGGCCTCGATGGCTCCGTCCTCGGCTCGGGACAGGGGGACGATGCCCGGCACCAGGGAGTAGGGGTCGACGGCCTCCCCGAGCTCGTCAAGCTCGACCCCCGTGCACAGATGGGCGGCGACCGGACCGAACACGTCCCGTCCCGCGAAGGTGGGGCCCGGCGTGGGGAGGTGGTAGGCGGGATTGGTGAGCGCGACGGCCCGGCGGGCGCCCCCGGCGAGGGCGACGGCGGGGGCCAGGAGCCCGTTGTCGGGACCGACCAGCACGGAGCGCCCCGGGCCGTCGGGGTCGTCGTCGCCCACCTCCACGGCCACCGCCCGACGATCCGTGCCCACTCCGGGGTCGACCACGGCGAGCACCACGCCGGCCGGCAGGTACTGGATGCTGCGGGCCAGGACCAGGCTGCCGCCCCGGACGTCGTGGGGCGCCACCTGGTGGGTCACGTCGAGAACGGTGGCTTCCGGGGCGAAGGCCCGAATGACGGCTTTGACGACGCCCACGAACTCGTCGACCAGCCCGTAGTCGGAGAGGAAGGAGACGGTGTCGAAGCCGCTGGCCATCCCGACGGGACCCTACCGCCGGTCGGGGGCGGCGCCGGCGGCTACCCCGCCTCGGTGTAGGTGCTGGCCAGGTAGCGGTCGACGTCGTCCTCCCGCACCCGGTACGACTTCCCCACCCGGACCGCCGCCAGCTGGCCGGCCTTGATGAGCCGGTAGACGGTCATCGTGGAGACCCGAAGCTGGGCGGCCACCTCTGCCGCGGTCAGGAACCGCGCGCGCGCATCCGACTGCACCCGTCCATCTCCCCTCTTCGCTCCTCGAAATGTACGCCGTACGCACCGGAGAGGAAAGGGGGGCCCGGCCCGGCGCCATTTCAGCCCCGCCCGAGCTCCCG
>DASZOE010000014.1:0-4846 GCA_035550945.1 Acidimicrobiales bacterium | reverse complement strand
ACCGCCGCCTCGAGCGTGAAGGCGTCCCGATCGTGCAGGCGCCGCAGCTCGCGAACGGCTTCACGGGCGCGGTCCAGGTCGGCGAGCTTCAGGGCGGCGACGGTTTCCATGCCGGGTCTCCTCCTCCTCTCCTCTCGCCCTCCACGGTGTCGCTCGTACCCCCTGCGTGGCCCTGTCCAATGTCTCGGTTCCGCAACAGCGCCGGGGTGAGGGGGCTCACGAGCGCCGGCGTAACAAGGCGGTCACAGTCGGGGCCGTCGGTGCCCGGAGGACATGGCGGTGGCGACGCTTCGGGAACACTCTTCTCCGATCGCGATCCCCCGGAGGGCCTTCGCTGATGCACGTCTTCGTCCCGGCACCTTTCCTCGCGGCCGCTGAGCCGCCGTGCGGTCCCAGCGACGAGGCAACCACGCTGTGCAAGCGTGTCTACGACATCACGGGCAGCGAGGCTGTCGCCGCCGCCAGCGACCTCTTCGTCGTCCGTCCCGCCAAGATCGGCCTTATCGTCCTGCTCGCCTGGCTCGCGACGCGGCTGCTCCGAAGGGCGATCCGCCGGTTCATGCGTGGGCTGGGGAACGTGCAGGCCGACGTCGCCGCCGCCGCCGAGCGCTCATCCGGGACCCTGTTGCGCACGACACCCGCCACCACGGCGCGGGCGTCTCAACGGGCCGAGACCATCGGCGCTCTACTCGCCAGCGTGTCGTCGTTCGTCGTATGGACGGTCGCCGCGTTCATGGTGTTCGGTGAGCTCGGGTTGGAGATCGGCCCACTGCTGGCGGGGGCGGGAATCGTCGGCGTCGCCTTGGGCTTCGGTGCGCAGAACCTCGTACGGGACTTCCTGTCAGGCATCTTCATGCTCATCGAGGACCAGTACGGCGTGGGTGACGTGATCGACGCGGGACCGGCCAGTGGCGTCGTGGAGGGCGTCAGCCTGCGAACCACACGTCTACGGGACGTGGAGGGCAACGTCTGGCACATCCCGAACGGCACCATCGAGCGGGTGGCCAACAAGTCACAGCAGTGGTCGCGCGCCCTTCTCGACGTCGACGTCGCCTACGGCACCGACGTCGAGCACGCGGTGTCGGTGATCAAGCGCGTGGCCGACGAGACCTGGCGCCACCCCGACTGGTCGACGGAGGTCGTCGAGGAGCCGGAGGTCTGGGGCGTGGAGCGCTTTGATGCCGATGGGATGGCCATCCGGCTCGTGGTCAAGACGCGGCCGTTGTCTCAGTGGAAGGTCGCACGCGAGTTGCGCGCTCGGATCAAGGGCGCCTTCGATGCCGAAGGGATCGAGATTCCGTTCCCCCAGCGCGTCCTCTGGCACCGTCAGTCCGGCAACGACGGTCCGTCATCTGCTCAGGGGTCCGACGCGGACCGCAACCGAGAGCCGGTCACGACTCGAGCCCGAGGACGACCTTGACATCGTCGGGCCGGCCGCCCGCGGAGCCGTCGGCGAGGCGACCCTCCGGGGGCGGATCGAGGACCGCGTCCACCTCGGCGCCCAACATGAGGGCCAGGCTCAGGAGGTAGAACCAGAGGAGGACGACCAGCGCCCCGCCGAGGACACCGAAGACGGGGTTGCCGCCGAGGACCGCGAGGTACGAGCGCAAGGCGAGCGAGCCGAGGAGCCATCCGGCGCCGGCGATCCCACCGCCCACGAGGTGTGAGTGCCACCCGCGGTGCACGTGGGGAGCGGCGTGGAGGAGGACGACCGCCCAGCCGACGAGGACGACGAAGGCCACGGGTATCCCGACCCACTCCCAGGCGGTCCCGTAGAGCTCGTCGATGCCGAGCGCCCGGGCGGCGGCCCGGCCGGCGCCGAACAGCGGCCCGAGCACGAGCATCGCGAGCATCAGGGAGACGACGACCATGCTGCCCACGGCCAGGCCGAGAGCCAGGAGGCGCCGCCGGATCGCCGACCGCTGGTCGACGGTGTCGTAGATCGCACCAACGGCCCGCAAGGCGGCGGCCATGCCTCTGGACGCCGACCACAAGGCGGTCGCCATGGCCACGGTGAAGACGCCGCCGCTGCCCTTCTCGAAGAGGGTCTCGACGGCGCGGATGGTGCCCTCCGCGTTCTCGGTCAGGAAGGTCCGGAGGACGTCGAGCAGGCGCCGCTCGGTTCTTGCCAGGAGATCCGCCCCGAACAGGCCGTCCAGCCATCCCACGGCCGCGGCCACCGCCAGGAGGCCGGGGAAGACGCTGAGCACGGCGAAGAAGGCCACCTCCGCGGCCAGGCCACCCGCACGGTCGTCTCTCCAACCCGCGGCCAAGCGCCGGGAGAACCGAATCACCTCAGCCGTAGCCGGGCGGTCCATGGTCTTGTGCACGCGACAACCCGTCTGACCCCCTGCTCTCGCCGAGCGTCACTCGACGCGTACCCACGGCGGCGGCCGGCCTACCCGCGCCGCAAGGCCCCGATGCCTCGCCGTCAGCCGCGCTCAGGCGACGCCGGCGAGCCGACCGGTGCGAGTCGTGGGCCGGCGCCCTTGCGGGTAGGCGTGCCGGGTGGGTCGAGGCGCTGAGCACGTGGGAGCCGTGCCCGAGCTCGGGCGCGGAATGGCCGGTCCCTCGGGGCTGGGGGACCCGAGGAACCGGCGCCTTCCGTGTAATGGCGCACCGGCGCACCGTGTCACAGGAAGAGGCGGATCCCCGGGGTGGACTGGGGGGCGGCCGTCACCGACGACGGGCGGGACGGCGGCAACCGGCCGCCCCCGAGTCAACCCGGTCCGTCCCCAGACGGGCCGGGCCGTACCTCGGTGGGCGTTCCTGCCGGCCGAGGCACAAGAGAAACGGGGCAGCGGCCGATTCATGACGCGGTGAGGGCATGAATTTCTCTCCGGCGGTCGCCGCCGCCCGCCACTTCCGCATGGCCGGCGACGTCGCCACCGTGCAGCCGCTGGGGGCCGGTCACATCCACGACTCGTTCCTTGTGACGGCGGGGCCGGAGACCGGCCCCGTCCGCTACGTGCTCCAGCGGGTCAACTCGGCCGTGCTCCCGGACCCCGCGACCGTGGCCGAGACGGTCGCCCGGGTCGCCGCCCATCAGCACCGCGTCCTGGCCCGGGCCGGGTGCGCCGATGCCCACCGGCGGGCGCTGACCGTGGTCGAGGCCGACGACGGCCGTCCCTTCCACCTCGACGCCGAGGGGAGACACTGGCGGGCCTTCCTCCACATCGGCGGAGCCCGCAGCCACCGCCGGGTGGAGAGCCCGGCGCTGGCCGCCGAGGTGGCCCGGGTGGCGGCCCGCTTCCTGGTCGAGGTGGCGGAGCTGCCCGGCCGCCCCCCTCCCGAGGCCATCCCCGGGTTCCGGGACTTCCGGGCCCGGCAGGCGATGCTGGAGGAGGTGGCGGCAGCCGATGCTCGCGGGCGGCGTGCTGAGTGCGGCGCCGAGCTCGACGCCTTGCGGTCCCTCGGCTTCCTCGTGGACGAGCTAGAGCGCGCCCGGGAGGCCGGCCTCCTGCCCGAGCGGGTGGTTCACAACGACGCCAAGGCCGACAACGTGCTGGTCGACGAGGTCACCGGCGAGGGCCTGTGCATGGTCGACCTCGACACGGTCGCCTCCGGTACGGTCCTCTTCGACGTGGGTGACCTGGTTCGCAGCGCCACGACGACCGTCGCCGAGGACGACGCGGACGCCCCCACCGTCGTCCGCCGGGACCACCTCCAGGCCGTCGTCTCCGCCTACCTGACCACCGCCGGCCCTCTCCTCGGCCCCGGCGAGCGGGCCCTCCTGCCCCTCGCCGGCCCGCTCATGACCTACGAGGCCGCCCTGCGCTTCCTCGCCGACCACCTGGCCGGGGACGCCTACTTCCGCGTCGCCCGCCCCGGCCAGAACCTCGACCGGGCCCGGGCCCAGCTCCGGCTCCTCCACGCCCTGGTCGACGCCCGGGAGGCGACGGCGGAGCTGGTGGCCGGCGCCTCGGCCGAGTGAGCCGCCGCGTCCGCGTCGACGCCGGGCCCGTGGCCCGGGTCTACGAGGTCGTCGACGGCCGGCCCCGGCCTGTCGCGGTGGAGCGGCACGGGGTACCGGTGGCGGGGCGCCTCCGGGACCCGAGCCTCGTCGTCGACGCCGCGCCCGTGTCGACCGCCGACCTGCCGACGGTGGGCGAGCCCGAGATCGAGCCCGGGGACGGCGGCCTCCGCTGGCGGCTGGTCCACCCCCGGCGGGACCTTCACGTGGCGGTGCTGGTGTCCGCCGACCGCGCCGCCGGCGTCGTCCGCACGTCCCTCGAGGTGACCGGCCGCGGCCGCCTCGAGCGGGTGGAGCTCGACCACTGGCACCGGGTGGCCGCACGCGGTCCCCGCCACAGCCGGCCCACGGGGCGGACGAACGCCGGCGCTCCCGGGCTCGGCCAGCCCCTGTTCCACTCGGGCCTGTTCACCGGCGTCGAGCATCCGGGCGCCGAGAACCTGGTGGCCGGCGACCAGGCGGTGTGCGCTCTGCCCCACGCCGCCGTTCTCGACGACCGGCCGGTGGTGACGCCGTCGGTGGTGGTCGGAGCCACAGCCCCGGGCCGGGAGATCGACTCCTTCCTCGACTACCTCGACGGCCTGCGCCCGGGCCCCCCGCGGGTCGTCACCCTGGTCAACAACTGGTACCAGCTGGGCTGGCCGGGGACGATGGCCGAGGACACCGTCGTGGCCGAGCTGCAGGCGCTGGCCGCCGCGGCCGGGGAGCACGGCGCCCGCTTCGACGCCTACTGCCTCGACGACGCCTGGGAGGGCTCCTGGGACCCGGAGGCGGGGCTCTGGGGAAACCTCGATCCCGGGCGCTTC
This sequence comes from Acidimicrobiales bacterium, assembly GCA_035550945.1. Classification (GTDB taxonomy): domain Bacteria; phylum Actinomycetota; class Acidimicrobiia; order Acidimicrobiales; family AC-14; genus DASZOE01. The sequence goes on along the minus strand of DASZOE010000014.1, from coordinate 67 downwards.
CCGGGCGGGCTGGCGGCCTTGCAGGCGGCCGCGCCCGCCGGCGGCGGGATCGGCCTGTGGATGACCC
>DASZOE010000013.1:0-1915 GCA_035550945.1 Acidimicrobiales bacterium | reverse complement strand
ACGAGGCCGACGCCTATTTCGCCAGCCGGCCCCGCGGCCACCGGCTGTCGGCCTGGGCCAGCCACCAGAGCGTGCCCGTCGCCGGCCGGGACGCGCTCGACGCCCGAATGGCCCGGCTCGACGCCGAGCACGGCGAGGAGGTGCCCCGGCCCCCGTGGTGGGGCGGCTACCGCCTCGTTCCGCAGCAGTGGGAGTTCTGGCAGGGCCGCCCCAACCGGGTGCACGACCGGGTGCGTTTTCGCCGGGGGCCCGAGGGGGGATGGGACCGGGACCGCCTGTCGCCGTGACCCCCCGGGGCTAGACCGACCCCGGGTGCTCGGGGCCGATGCGCAGGGTGACGCTGACCTTCATGGGCCGCCGCCCGGGCCGCTCGCGAAGGAGACGGAGGATCACCGTCCCCCGGCGCTGGGCCCGGAAGCGCAGGTGCCACAGCCGGTCGACGGGGTCGTAGGCCGGGTTCGGGTCCTCCAGGGCCAGCGAGACGGAGGGCGACTGGTCGAGCCAGCGGATGGTGTCGCCGGGGTCGCCGGGAAGCACGACGTCGACCAGGCAGCCCTCTACGGCGGCGAAGCTCGGCCGCCCGGCCCTCGGGCGGAGGGTGCCTCGCCCGCCAGACTCGGTCACGGGAACAGTGTACGGACGCGCCGCGGGCTGCGACCGGTCGGCCTCAGCCCGCCTTGTCCTCGAGGGCGGCGTAGGCGAAGTGGAGGACGTCGGCCCCGGTGACCACGGCGAGGACCGAGGCGGCCAGCCGCGTGGCCCGGGGCGCGACCACGAAGCCGAACGCCAAAGCGGTGGCGACCCACACGGCGAGGCAGAAGGGGCAGGTGATCAGGGCCCCGACGGCCTTGCGGAGGCCCGTCCCCCGCACCTTCTCAGCCAGCTCGGCGGGCCCGGAGAGGCCCTCGAAGCGGGTGAACGGCGCCCGCAGGGGACTGGTGACGGGGTCCTTGGCCAGGAGGCGGCTGAGCTTGTGGGTGGCCACCGCCAGCAGGGCCAGGTCGGCGCCGCCGATGCGCTCGGGGAGGGGCTGGCGCCGTCGCCGCAGCAGCAGGGAGGCGCCGGTGACGACCACCGCATAGGTGCCGGCCACGGCGAGGAATCCGCCGAGGGGCCGGTCGCGGTCACCCTCGTACTCCCGCTTCTCCTCGGCGGCGGCGGCCCGGACGCGACCCCCCGGGGATCCGTCGCCCGTGTCGCCCGGTCGGGTTCCGCTCATGGCCGTGGCGATCGTACCCAGCGACTCCCCGGATCACCCGGGGCCCGGAGGCCCAGGTGGTAGCTTCGGCCCCTCGCGGCCCGGCGCCGCACGGGGAGACGTCGCCCAAGACCCATGCTGCCCAGACAAGCCGCGCCGACCCGGCCCGACCCCCCCGACGCGGTGGGCACCGAGCTGGCGACGGCTCCGTGGTGGCCCGGACCCCTCCTGTTCTGCGGCGTGGGCGTCGTGGTGTGGGCGGTGCTCAGCCTGTCGGTGGCCCACCTCCCCTGGTCGTCGCACCCCCGGCCCGGGTACTTCCCCGGGCAGCCGTGGCTCGAGGGCTGGGTCCAGTGGGACGCCGGCTGGTACCACTCCATCGCCGAGCGGGGGTACTCCTACGTCCCCGGCCGCCAGTCGGCGGTGGCCTTCTTCCCCGCCTACCCGCTGGCCATGCGGGCGGGCCGGACCCTGGTGGGCGACTCCCTGCTGGCCGGCATCCTCGTCACCCTGGGGGCGGGGATGGCCCTCGCCACGCTGCTCTGGAGCTGGCTGCGGGAGCGGCTCTCGACGCCGGCGGCGGGGACGGCGATGGGGCTGTTCCTGCTCTACCCCTACGCCTATTACCTCTTCGGAGCGGTCTACGCCGACGCCCTGTTCCTCGCCGCCGTCCTCGGGGCCTTTGTCCTCCTCGAGCGGGGCCACCCCTGGTGGGCG
>DASZOE010000012.1:0-6021 GCA_035550945.1 Acidimicrobiales bacterium | reverse complement strand
GGCGTCGCGGCCGCCGGCCACGCCCGGTGGCGCTCCCAGCGGGGCCCGGCCCAGGTTGGTGTGGAGCAGCACGCCGGTCGCCCTGGCCCTGTTGCGACCGGTGATCAACGCGACCGGCGTGCTGCTCCACACCAACCTGGGCCGGGCCCCGCTGGGAGCGCCACCGGGCGTGGCCGGCGGCCGCTACGCCAACCTCGAGCTCGACCTGGCCACCGGCCGCCGCGGCTCCCGCAGCGGCCATGCCGCCGCCCTGCTGGCCCGCGCCGCCGGTGCCGAGGCCGCGCTGGTGGTGAACAACAACGCCGCCGCCGTCCTCCTCGTGCTCACCGCCCTGGCCAAGGGCCGGTCGGTGATCGTGTCGCGGGGCGAGCTGGTCGAGATCGGCGGCGGCTTCCGCGTGCCCGACGTGATGACCCAGTCGGGCTGCCGGCTGGTCGAGGTGGGCACGACCAACCGCACCCGGCTCGGCGACTACCGGGCCGCCCTCGACGACGACGTGGCCCTCGTCCTCAAGGTCCACCAGTCGAACTACCGCATGGTCGGCTTCACCCAGGAGGTCGGTGTGGAGGCGCTCGCCGCGCTGGGACCGCCGGTCGTCGCCGACATCGGGTCGGGCCTTCTCGACGACACCACCCCCTGGCTGGGCGGTCCGCCCCCGGCCTGGCTGGCCGGCGAGCCCGCGGCCCGCCAGACCCTCGCCGCCGGCGCGGGGCTGGTGACGTTCTCGGGCGACAAGCTCATGGGCGGCCCCCAGGCGGGCGTGATCGCGGGCCGGGCCGACCTGGTGGCGGCCTGCGCCCGCCACCCCCTCAACCGGGCCCTGCGCCCGGGCGGGCTCGTGCTCGCCGCGCTCCAGGAGACGGCGCTCGCCTACCTGCGCCGCGACGCCGGCGCCATCCCCTTCTGGCGCATGGCGGCCATCCCGCTGGAGGAGGTGCGGGCCCGGGCCGCGGCCCTGGGCGTGGGCGAGGTCGTCGCCACGACCGCGGTGGCCGGGGGCGGCTCGGTCCCCGGCCAGGACGTCCCGTCGGCCGGGGTCGCCGTCACCGGTGACCACACCGCCGTGCTGCGGGCCAACGAGCCGCCGGTGATCGCCCGGGTCCACGAGGGTTCGACGGTGTGCGACCTGCGCACGGTGGACCCCACCGACGACCCGCTGCTGGCCGACGCGGTCAAGGCCGCGCTCGCCGCTGCGGCCGGGGCGTGAGCCCAGACGCAGGGAGGCCGGCCATGCACGTGGTGGCCACCGCCGGCCACGTCGACCACGGGAAGTCCACGCTCGTCCTGGCCCTCACCGGGATGGACCCCGACCGCTTCGCCGAGGAGAAGACGAGGGGGCTCACGATCGACCTCGGCTTCGCCTGGACCCGCCTCCCCTCGGGCCGGGAGGTGGCGTTCGTCGACGTGCCCGGTCACGTGCGCTTCATCAAGAACATGCTCGCGGGGGTGGGCGCGGTCGACGCCTGCGTGTTCGTCGTCGCCGCCACCGAGGGGTGGAAGCCGCAGTCCGAGGAGCACCTGCGGATCCTCGAGCTGCTCGGGCTCCGCCACGGGATGGTCGCCCTCACCAAGGTGGCCCTCGTCGACGCCGAGACCCGGGAGCTGGCCCGCCTGGAGCTGGCCGAGCAGGTGGCCGGCTCCTTCCTCGCAGACGCCGAGGTGGTGGAGGTCGACATCCCCGCCGGCGAGGGGCTCGACGAGCTGCGAGCCGCCCTCGACCGCCTTCTCGCCGCCACCCCCGGCGCCGTCGACCGGGGCCGGCCCCGGCTCTGGGTGGACCGCGTCTTCGCGGCCAAGGGCTCGGGGACGGTCGTCACCGGCACCCTGGCGGGCGGCCCGCTGGCGACCGACGACGAGCTCCTGGTGCTCCCGGGCGGCACCCGCGTCAGGGCCCGCGCCCTGCAGAGCCTGAAGCAGAGCCACGCGCGGGTGCCCCCCGGCAGCCGGGTGGCGGTGAACCTCTCCGGCATCTCCCGGGAAGCCGTGGTGCGGGGCCACGTGGTGGTGCGCCCCGGCCAGTGGCACACCACCCGTACCGTCGACGCGTCCCTCCGGGTGCTGGCCGGCCTCGACCACGAGGTGAGCCGGCGGGGTGCCTACCAGGCCTACGTGGGGTCGGGCGAGCACCCGGTGCGGCTCCGGGTGCTCGGCACGGACACGATCTTCCCGGGTGACGAAGGCTTCGTCCGCCTGCACCTGCCCGCCGCCCTGCCCCTCCTACCCGGGGACCGGTACGTGCTGCGGGAGAGCGGCCGGGACGAGACCGTGGGCGGGGGCGAGGTACTCGACGTGGCGCCCGTTCTCGCCGCCTCCAAGGCCCGCCCCGACCGGTCGGTCGAGCGGGTCGTGGCCGAGCGGGGCTGGGTGGACGCCGACACCCTGGAGCGCCTCACCGGCGAGCGCCGGGCGCCGACGGTGGGCCGGTGGGTCGTCTCCGACGCCGCCCTGGCCGGAGGCGTGGCGCGCCTGGCCGAGGCCGTGGAGGCCGCCGGTCCCCTCGGGCTGGACGGGGCCACCCTCGACGAGCGCCAGCGCGCCCTCCTCCCCCTCGTCGCCGGGTTGGTGGTGGAGGGCGGCCGGGTACGGGCCGAGGGCGCCGCCGACCCCCTCGCCGGCCATCCCTACCTGGCCGCCCTGGAGAGCTCGCCGTTCTCGCCCCCCGACCCTGCCGGCGTCGACCGGGCCGAGCTCCACGAGATGGTGCGGCGGGGGATGGTCGTCGAGCGGGACGGTGCCTACTTCGCCCCATCGGCCGTCGAGGGGGCGGCCCGCCGCATCGCCGCCCTCCTGGCCACGCACCCCGACGGCTTCACCGTGGCCCAGGCCCGCGACGCGCTGGGAGCCACGCGCAAGCACGTCCTGCCCCTGCTGGCCATCCTCGACTCGAGCGGCGTCACTCGCCGCCGGGGCGACCTCCGGGTGGCCGGGCCCCGGTTGCCGCCGCCCTGACCGGGGGCGCCGGCAGGCGACCTAGGCGGGAGCGAGCGGGCTGTCGGCGATGAGCGCCTTGCGCTCGAGCTCGTTTAGCCCGCCCCAGATCCCGTGCGGCTCCCGGATCTCCAGCGCGTACTCGAGGCACGGGGTGCGGACCGGGCAGACCGCGCAGATCGCCTTGGCCCGCAGCTCGCGCGCCTCCCGCTCGTCCTTGCGCTCGAGATGCGAAGGCGGGAAGAACACTCTGGCCTGCGGTCCCTTGCAGGCCGCCTTGTCCTGCCAGAGCCCGTCCACGCGCTGGCTGCTCAACGTTGCCCCCCTCTCGGCTGGCGAGGGGAAAGTTACCCCCCTCCATTCCCGCCCACAAGGGGTGATTTGCTCCGCGTCGGCGCAGGTCGGAAGGCCGTCCCCGCTGCGTTCCGGCGGTGGAAATGCACGTCATGGCGCGCATGTCCACCGCCAGAACCGTGTCAATGTCCTGCGTCGCGGGCGCCGCCGGCCTCCGGCTCCACCTCCAGCAGGAGCCCGTCGATGGCGACCACGCGGACCGCGTCGCCACTCCCAATCGGCGTGGCCCGATTCGTGCGGGCCCGCCAGAGGGCGCCCTCGAGGCGCACCATGCCCTCGGGGGCGATGCCGGTGGTGGCCTCGCCCATGCGACCGATCATCGCCTCCCGGCCGATCGTGGGCGTCGAGAACCGGGCCCGCAGCATCGACGCCATGCCCGCCACCATCAGCACGACGGCACCGGCCACGACCAGCACGATCGTGAGCCACGGCACGGCCAGCCCCTCGTCGAAGAGCTGCCACGAGCCCGCGGTCAGGGCCACCGTCCCGATCACGGTCCACGCCCGGGGCGCGCCGGCCTGGACGTCGATGGCCAGCCCGAGGACCCCGACCCCGACCAGGGCCAGCCCCAGGGGGGACGTCGGGAGCACGGCCAGGCCGTAGGCCGAGAGCACCAGGCATCCCGCGCCGGTGAGGCCGGCCAGCCCCACCCCGGCGGTGAAGAACTCGAAGACCAGCAGCAGCAGGCCGACCACCAGCAGGAGGTAGGCCACCGAGGGCCGGGCCGCGGCGTGCAGCACCCGCTCGACGAGGCCGAGCTTGGCGAAGCGGACGTCGCCCGCCGCCTGCCGCCGGGGGACGCCGTCCTCGTCGACGACCCGGGCCGTGGACAGCACCCGCCCGCCGACCTCCTGGACGTCGAGGCCCACGATGAACTCCCCCCGCGTCGGCGCGACCATGTCGACCGCGTCACGGGCCCGGGCCGCGTCGGCTCCCAACGAGCCCCGGATGCTCGTCGGCTCGTCCGGGGGGCCGTCCGGGTCCTTCCCCACCCGGCTGCCGGGGGCCATCGCCCGCACCGGCGCAGCCGCCAGGAGGCGGGTCGCCCCGCCGTAGGCCCGGGAGCCACTGGGGCCCACCCACACGGCTACGGGCACCGCGGCGTGCTGCAGGCGGAACTCGAGGGCGGTGAGGGCGTCCTCGTCGAGGAGGTCGCCCGGGCTGTCCAGCTGGACGACGAGGACCTCGTCGCCGGCCCGCTCCGCGGCCCGTAGCGAGCGGGTGATGAAGTCCGCCTGGATGGGGTCGATGCGCCCGCCGACCGCGATCACGTCGACCGGCCGAGGCGGGGGTGGGCTGCCCTGGGCGCCGGCGGGGGCCGCCGCTGCGTTCAGGCCGGCCAGGGCGAGGACCGTGCCGAGCAGGAGGAAGGTGATGGCTAGTCTGCGGATCGACGTCTCCCCAGGAGATGGTTGGGAGCGGATGGTTGGATCCTCGTGGGTTCTGTCGCCAGTCCCGACTGGTCATCGTGGCCGGGAAGGGCGGTGTGGGCAAGACGACCGTCACCGCGACCCTGGCCCGGGTGGCGTCTCGCGTCGGCCTCTCGGTCCTCGTCGTCGAGGTCGAGGGTCGCAGCGCGCTGTCCGCCATCTTCGGCACCGAGCCCTTGGACTACGAGGAGCAGGTGCTGGCGCCGGCCACCGGCGGCCAGGGCGAGATTCGAGCCCGCACCCTCACGCCTGACTTCGCCCTCCTCGAGTACCTGGAGGAGCACAGCCTCCGCCGCCTCTCCCGCCGGCTGCTCCGTAGCGGGGCCATCGAGGTGGTGGCCACCGCCGCCCCCGGCATCAAGGACATCCTCGTGCTGGGCAAGGTCAAGCAGCTCGAACGGGCCGGGGTCGCCGACCTCATCGTCCTCGACGCCCCCGCCGCGGGCCACGCCGTGCGGTTCCTCATGAGCGCCCAGGCCCTCATGGACACCGTGCACGTCGGCCCCATCCAGGCCCAGGCCCAGGAGGTCCTCGACCTCCTCGTCGACCCGGCGCGCTGCCAGGTGGTGTTGGTGACCCTTCCCGAGGAGACGCCGGTCAACGAGGTGGTGGAGACCGCCTACGCCCTCGAGGACCGGGTGGGCACGAACCTGGGGCCGGTGGTGGTCAACGGCATGTACCCCGTGCTGGACGGGCTCGACGCCGACCCCGAGGCCGCGGCTGCCGCCCTCGACGTCGGCCTGCGTCCGGGCGAGGCGCGGGCCCTCCGGGCCGCGGCCGCGTTCCGGGCCCGGCGCCAGGCCCTCCAGGCCGAGCAGGTGGCCCGCATGGCCGAGGCCCTCCCTTTGCCCCAGCTGCACCTCCCGGCCCTGTTCGACGCCACCATGGGGCCGGCCCAGGTCGAGCACCTCGCCGACGCCCTGACCGCGAGCGTCGAAGCGCTGGAGGTCGTGGGCTGACCGCGACGTCCCCGAACGGCCGAGGCGACCGGGTCCTCGCCTCCCTCGTCGCCGAGCGGTCCGTGGTCGTCTGCTGCGGGCCCGGCGGCGTGGGCAAGACCACGACCGCGGCCGCCCTTGCCCTGGAGGGAGCCCGCCGGGGCCGGCGCAGCGTGGTCGTCACCATCGACCCGGCCCGGCGGCTGGCCGACGCCCTGGGGGTGACCCACCTCGGCGACGCCCCGGGCAGGATCGCCGGGGACTGGCCCGGCGAGCTGTGGGCGGTCATGCTCGACACCAAGTCGACCTTCGACGCCTTGGTGAGGCGCTACGCCGCCACCGCCGAGCAGGCCGGTGCCATTCTCCAGAAC
>DASZOE010000011.1:0-2655 GCA_035550945.1 Acidimicrobiales bacterium | reverse complement strand
CCGCGTGGGCGGGGCGGAGGCGACGACCCGGGCGAAGACGACCCACGACGCCCGGACGAAGTCGGCCAGGCGGGCCGCCTGCGCCTTGGTGAGCGGTGCGAGATCCGCCTCCGCGGGTGTTCCCGGCGCGCCGAAGTCGGTCGTTGCCGACCCCGGCCGCCGTTCGACCACCTCCAGTGAGGTGCCGGCGCTCTTCGGGAACCGCCTCCCGGCCTCGGCTGCCACCGGCGCGTACCGCGGCGCGTAGGCGGCGAGCGCCTCCAGGGCCATCTCCTCGGTCCTACCCGAGCGGCACCAACCCGGCCATTGGAGGGAGCAGGCGAAGACCCGTCTCGACCCCGTCTCGAGGTAGACGGGGGTGGTCACCGAGCCAGGCCGCGGGGACGGTTCGACCAGGGCGTCACCGGCCGTTCCTGGCGGACGCCGTCGATCTCCACGTCGACGCGCTCCTCGAGGAACGCCACCAGCCCCGCGATCGTCGGGCACTCCGGTACCGGCTCCCGGTACGTCCAGGCCACGTCGCGGTGGAGCCGGTCGCCGACCCGCACCGACCAGTGCTTCGCCGTCCCCTTGCAAGCGTCTCCGGGCCGTACCAGGCGAGCAGGAGCGCCCGCCGGCTGTCGGCGATCTCGACTCCGCCGGCCCGCACCCGTATCCCTCGCGGCGCGGGCTCGACGCGCCGCGGGGGCGCTCCGCTCCAGCCCGAGGGGTCTGACACCGGCCGGCTAGGAGCGACTCTGTTCGGAGGCCGGCTCCACCCGCAGCGAGCCGCTGGTGGGGACGAACGTCGACTGTTCGCCCGTGTCCCACCGCACGGTGAGCATCTTGCCGGAGATACCGATCACCTCGCCGCGCCGGGGTGGCGTTCCGACCTTCTCCGACTCGACAACGACGTGGTCGCCTACGTTCGCCACTGTCGACCTCCCTGTTCGCCGTCGCCGTCAAGGCTACTAACGGCGAGGGGCGAACGGGACGGCCCCGCCGCTCGACTCCCTAGGGGATCCGGCCCTCCAGCGACGGCGGCCAGCCGGGGGTGAACATCTGGTCGCCGTTGATGCTCGCCATCTTCCAGCCGTCGTCGGTGTGACGGAGGGCGAAGCGGCGCGCGAAGGCGTGGCGTCCGAGGTCGCCGTCGTCGGGCTCGACGAAGGTGACGATCTCGAGGTCGAGGGCGAGCACCTCGGGGTGATCCTCGGGACGCCAGGTGCGGGCGCTCAGACCCTTCCAGATCTTCTGCCAGAGCTCGAGCTGCTCCTCGGCGAAGCGCGCCCAGAGGGGGTGGTCGGCGTCGGGTGCGGCCAGCTCGCGGGCCAGGGCGTCCCAGTCGGAGTCGTGCCCCACCCACGGGTGATGGCGGTGGGCCCAGATCCAGTCCTGGGCCAGGACCAGGCGCAGGGTGTCGTCGGTGAGCGGCCATGCCGTGCGCAGGTCGCCCTCGTCCATGACCGCCTCGACCCACGTCGCAGCCACCTCCTGGGGCGTGGGCGGGGCGGTGGCGGGCTCGGCCACGAGTCTTCAGACTAGTTCCCTCCGTCGGCCGGGGAAGGACCGGCTCCAGCCCCTTTCCGGCCGCTCACGGCGGCGTCCCGCAGCCCCTCGTCGACCCAGCCCCGCTCGGCCACGGCGTCGACGAAGCGCCGGTAGCTCCCGTCCAGTGCCTCCCGCTCCTCCCGGACGGGCACCACCTCCTCGCCGGCCCGGACCATGGCCGAGACCGCGGCGGGAAGGTCGGGATGCAGCGTTCCGGCGGCGGCGAGGACGGCCGCGCCGGTCGCGGTGTCGGCCCTCTCGGCCACGGTCACCGGTCGGTCCAACACCGTGGCCCGGATGGCCGCCCACGCCCGGCTGCGGCCGCCGCGGCCCGCCGACCGGAGGGGGTCCTCGGCGTCGGTCCCCAGCCGGCCGAGGTGGGCATAGGCGAGGCGCTCGAGGAAGGCCACGCCCTCGAGGACGGCCCGGTAGCGCTCGTCGTCGTCACCGGGCTCGCCGAGCCAGAAGCCGCTCGCGTCGGAGGCGACGAAGGGGAACCGCTCGCCGGTGCCGCGCAGCGGGTAGGTCACGCACGCGGCCGGACCCCGGGCCCGGGCCCGGCGGTCGAGCTCGCCCAGGTCCCGGTCACCGAAGCCGTCGGCCAGCGCGGCCCCGCCGGTGTTCGAGGCGCCGCCGGGCAGCCACCACCCGGCCGGATGGCGGTGGCTGTAGACGGCGCCCGAGGGGTCGACCAGGAGCTCCTCGCTGGCGCCCTTGACCACGAGGGTCGTGCCCACGACGGTCACGAACCGGTTCGGCCGGTCGGCCCCGGCCGCCACCTGGCCGGCGCAGCCGTCGGTCATGCCGAGGCGCACCTGGCACCCGGCGGGCAGCCCCGTCGCCTCCGCCGCCGCCGAGGAGACCCGTCCCGCGGCCGTGGCCGGGGGGCGGACGTCGGGGAGCAGTCGGGACGGCACGCCCACCGCGTCCAGGGCCTCGGTCGCCCACTCCCGCCGGCCCGGGTCGTAGCCGCTCTTCAGGGCGTGGCTCCAGTCGGTCGGCGGGCGGGGGTTCCCCGTGAGGTGGGCGACGACGAGGTCGGAGGCGTGGGCCACCGCACCCGCCCGGCGTTCCCCGCCGCCCCGGCCCAGCAGCCAGGCCCACTTGGCCAGCCCCGACGTCGCC
>DASZOE010000010.1:0-2071 GCA_035550945.1 Acidimicrobiales bacterium | reverse complement strand
CGCGCACCAGACCGCACTCCACGCCGGCGGCGATGTAGCGGTGCACGGTCTTGCGGTCCAACCCCGTCAACGCGGCGATCGGCCGCTCCCCACGGCCGCCGCGCAGCCACAGCCGCAGCACCTCACGAACCTCGATCACAGCCCCCTCCCGGAATGACATGCGCCCTCCGTCGACTCGACGACGGTGACGCAGCCTGTAGGTCAGGCGACCCGATCCCGCGGAGGTGGTCCCATCACTGGCAACCAGCTGGTCCCATGCTCGTGGCACAAACCCCTGCCAAGCGGCCCCATGCTCGTGGCAGCCGACATCATGGTCGGACGTATCGCTGACGAGTCATGTCCCCTGTCTCTCCGGGCCGACCTGTGAGCTGCCCCGTCGCTGTCTCGCACCCAGAGAGCGACAAAGCAACACTGCCGTCAGCCCTCCGCTGAACGTTGGCAGGAGAAGCGGGTCACATTGTCCCCCATCGGGCCCAACCCACAAAGTCGCACGGGTGATCGACGAGTTCCTCCACCGGCCGGGTGAACACGGGCGGCGGTGACGCCGCGGCCAGTGCTCCGCAGAGGTCGTATCGATCTCCACCTCCCGTCTACGCGAGATCGATCATTCTCGAGGTGGACGGATGGAACCTGGTACACCCCTGAGACTGAGACGGTACGACTCCAGGTGGACGGCGACATCGACGGCTACCGCAACAGGATCTTGCTCTGCCCTGCCGACCACCGGCTCGTGGACGATCGGCCGAACGAGTACACACCGCGGACCGCCTCAGGAAGATCAAGGACGACCATGAGCGGTTGGCGGACCAGCGGTTCGGCTCCCCGCAGCCGCTGTTGCGTCCCGACCCGAGCGCCCCAGTGCCCAGGCTGGCGCCGATCCGCAATGGGCGGCAGGTGTGGTCGCTGGCCGACGCCGCGCACATGTTCAGGCTGGACCCGCCCGAGGACGGCGACGCCACGGTCGAGCAGTGCGACGCCGCGGACGAGTTCCTCACACTTGTCCACGAGTCGGCCGAGGTGTCCGAGGAAGTGAACGCCGAGGGGCCTGTGCGCGTCCTGTCCGGCAAGTGAAGCGGGGATGTGGTCGAGGACCTCGATATCCAGGACTTCACCGGCCTCGCCCAACCGGCGGGTGATGCGCTCGTCGTCGCGGGACGGTTCGGCGTCTCCTGAGGGGTGGTTGTGGGCGATGACGATCGCTCCGGCGCCGTGGAGCAGGGCGTCGGGGAACACCTCGCGCGGACCCTGAGCGTGTGGTCAACGGAACCGATGGACACGGTCGTGGTTGCGACGACCCGGTGCTTGACGTCGAGGTTGCGGGTTATGCAATGCTCGCGGTCGAGGTCCTGCAGGAGCGGGACGAGCAGCTCCGCAGCCTCTTCTGGGCTGTGATCTGGGGCCGGTTGTCTGGGGCGCCGGGGCGGTAGACGCGCGCGTGCTCGCCGGCGCATCCGGGACAGAGCCCCGGGCCACCGAATTGAAGTTGCATCGTCGGTTCAGGCATCGCCGTGCGACGAGTCGTTGATGGCGCGGCGACGGCGTCGCCATTCCTGATCTACGAGCGGGCCGCCGAGTCCGGATAGCGCGCAGGGCCGCGGCGGGGACGGCCGGCGGATCAGCCGTCGGTCGCCGCGCCGTCGGCCCGCTCAAGGATGATCACCGGGATCTGGCGCGCGGTCTTCTGCTCGTACTCAGCGAATCCCGGCCACTCCTCCTTCTGACGCGACCAGATTCGCTCCCGCTCGTCGCCCTCAGCCACACGCGCCTTCACGGCGACGACCTCTGTCCCGGTCTCGATCTGGGCCTCCGGGTTAGCCACCAGGTTGTGGAACCAGTCAGGATTCGTGGGCGCGCCGCCCTTCGAGGCGAAGACCGCCCACGCCCCGTCGCCCAGCGGCTGGACGGCCAGGGGGTTGACCCGCTCGATCCCGGTCCGCGCGCCGCGATGGTGCAACAGCAGGAGCCGGCGGCCCTTGAACGGCCCGCCTACGCGCCCCTCGTTGGCTCTGAACTCCTCGATGATCTGCTGGTTCCGGTTGGCCATCGGCTGCTCCTCGCATCGGCCGGGGGG
>DASZOE010000009.1:0-2956 GCA_035550945.1 Acidimicrobiales bacterium | reverse complement strand
AACGCGGCGACGGCGCGCCGCGAGGGACGCGGCGCCGCCTTCGGCCAGACCACCCAGAGGACGATGGGCACGCCGAACAGCACCGCGTCGTAGGGCCGCATGGCGAAGGCCAGCCCGAAGGCGAGCCCGCCGAGGACGAGGAGACGGTGGCGGCCCGTCGAGAGGCCGCGGAGGACACCCCATGCGAACGTCTCGAGGAGAAGGAGCGTCGGCAGGTAGGCCAGCAGTAGGGCGCTCTGCACGAGCACGAGCGGCGAGAGGGCCAGCAGCGCGGCCGCGACCAGGGCCTCGCCCTCCCGGGCCAGTACCTCCCGGGCGAGGAGGTACGTCATCACGACCGTCCCCGCCGCGATGAGGGCCAGGACGAGGCCGGGTCCACCGGTCAGGACCTGGCTGGCGGCCAGGAGGGCGGGGAAGAGGGCGGAGTACTTCAGGACGTAGTGGTCGCCGGAGACCGCCGCCAGCCAGGGCCGGAAGGCGTCGGGCACGGCCGGGGCGGGCACGAAGAGGTGGCCGTGGGCCAGCGCGTCGGCGTGCAGGCGGTAGATGGTCTCGTCGTTGTCCACCGACAGTTCGGGGAAGACGGCGCGGGAGAGGACGACGGCCGTCGCACCCGAGAGGAGGGCGAGGACGGCGACGGCGAGGGGAGCCGAAGGGGAGATGGGGAGGCGTCGTTCCATGGCGGAGCGGGGTCATCATGCCCGCCGGGCTGCCTGGTAGCTTCGGTCGCACGCGAACGACCGGGAGGTGGCGCGTGACCGACCTGCGCACGCTGGACGAGGAAGAGATCGCCACGATCTGGGCCGAGCCCTCCGCTCCGGGGGCGAGGCTGTCCACCGACGACCCCGACGACGACGACGGCGACGCCGACGAGACCGACCCCGGCGACTCCCAGGACGACGACGCAGGAGATGACGCGTAGCGGCGGCTTGGCCGCCGCCGTGCCAGCCCTCGAGCGCTGCGCCGGCGACCCGACGGTCTTCCTGAAGGAGCACTGGCAGCGCCGGCCTCTCTACCGGCCGGGAGCCGACCCCTCGGGGTTCGCCGACGTCCTGTCCCTCGCCGACGTGGGCGAGCTGCTCTCGGGTCGGGGCATGCGGCATCCCGCGGTGCGGGTGGTCGAGGGGGGCACCAAGATCCCCCGCCAGCACTACACGACGACGGTCCGCCTCGGCGGCGAGCCCGTCTCCGACGTCGTCCACCCCGGCCGCCTCTGGGACCGCTTCTCGGCGGGGGCGACGATCGTGCTGAACTCCCTCCAGCGCTACTGGCCCCCGGTCTCCCGGTTCTGCCGCGACCTGGAGAGCAGCCTGAGCCACGGGGTGCAGGCCAACGCCTACGTCACGCCGCCCCGGGAGCAGGGCCTCAACGTGCACTACGACACCCACGACGTGTTCGTGCTCCAGCTCTCGGGCACCAAGCACTGGAAGCTGTTCGGGACGGGGATGACCCTGCCCCTGGGCTCTCAGCACGGCTCGTCGACGTTGACGTTCGACGACCCGCCCGAGGCGGAGATGACGCTCCGTCCCGGGGATTGCCTCTACGTCCCGCGGGGCCACCTCCACGCCGCGCAGAGCGGCGACGCGATCTCGGTGCACGTCACCGTGGGGATCCTGGCCTTCACCTGGGTCGACGCCTTCAAGCGGGCGTTCGCCGGGGCCGAGGACGAGCGGTCCTTCCGGGAGGCGCTCCCGCCCGGCTACGCCGACGCGTCCACCGCCGAGCTGGAGAGCGAGATCCGGGCCCGCATCGGCGTGCTCCGGGACTGGCTCGACGACCTCGACCCCGGGGCGCTGGCCCGTGACCTCCAGCGCCGGTTCCACGCCGGACGGACGCCGCTGCTCCACGGCCACCTCGACCAGCTCATGGGGCTGGAGACGATCGACGACGACAGCGTGGTGCGCCGCCGGCCGTACACGTCCTGCCGGCTCGAGGTGGGCGAAGGCTCCATCGACCTGGTGCTCGGAGACCGCGTGGTCCGCATGCCGACGCGGCTCGGGCCCGCCGTCGAGCTCCTCGTGGAGAAGCCCACCGTCTCCGTGCGCGAGCTCGACCCGTGGCTCGACCGCGACGGCCGTCTGGTCCTCGTCCGCCGACTCGTGCGCGAAGGGCTGCTCGAGCAGGTGGAGCGCTGACCGAGCCGCGCTGCTCCGAGCGCTCGAGGGAGACCGGAGAGGAGCTCGAGGCCACCGCCTCCCGCATCCGGAGCTGGCTGATCGTCGAGCAGCCCGGGCCGTGGGGCGCGGACGCCGTTCCCAGCAGCCGGCTGGCCAAGGACGTCGGCCGGGAGCTCACGCGTCGCTGCCGGCCGCTGGACGTCCGCCTCGTGCTCATCCGCCGCCCTGCCGCGGGCCCCGTCGGCACCCGGGCCGTGTTCGTGGGCCACTCCGATCCGGGCCGCCCCCAGCTCCACCGGGCCGACCTCGACGACGAGCGGGACCTGCTCGACATCGACGTCGCCGCGGTCGCCCGCGGGGACCTCTCCGGTGTCGGGCGGCCGCACGGGGAGCCCGTCTACCTCGTGTGCACCAACGGCAAGCGGGACGTGTGCTGCGCGATCGAGGGGCGTCCCCTGGTGCGGGCCCTGTCCGCGGTGGAGGCCGAGCGGACGTGGGAGTGCACCCACATCGGGGGCGACCGCTTCGCCGCCAACATGGTCGTGCTGCCCCAGGGGCTGTACTTCGGGCGGGTGGCGCCGCACGACGTCGACGCCCTCACGGGGCGGCTGCGCGAGGGGAAGCTGCTGCTCCCGCGCTACCGGGGCCGGTCGTGGTACGACCGGGCCAGCCAGTTCGCCGAGATCGCGGTGCGCCGCCGGTTCGGCCTGGAGGGTCAGGACGCGGTGGCGATCGAGTGGCGGGAGCGGGGCGCCGATGGCCTGGCGGCCCGGGTTGGTGTCCGCGTCCGGGACCGCGGCGTGGAGGTCGTCGAGCTCCGGACCCGCGTCCACCCGCCC
>DASZOE010000008.1:0-4770 GCA_035550945.1 Acidimicrobiales bacterium | reverse complement strand
GTCGAGCACCGAGGCGAACCGGGGGCGCACCCGGAAGGCCCGGTGGGCGAGGCAGCGGTGGGCGTAGATCTCGGTGACGAGGGCGGTGAGCAGGGCCGAGCACAGGCCGATGACCGCTCCGACGGGCACGCCGGCAAACGTACTTCGGCCACGACCGACACGATGCGAGGGCCGTCGTTCACGAGCGGCTGGACCGGGTACGGCCGATCGCCGGTCGGCGGGGCGCCGACGCGGCCGACGGGGCCAGCGAGAACAGGTCGCCGGGCTGGCAGTCGAGCGCATCGCAGATGCGCGTGAGCGTGGAGAATCGCACGGCCTTGGCACGGTCGTTCTTCAGCACGGAGAGGTTCACCACGGTCACCCCGACCCGGTGGGCGAGCTCGGTGAGCGTCATCCCCCGTTGGACGAGCAGGCGGTCGAGATGGCACGCGATGCGGTGCTCGTCGCCGCCGACGCTCGTGGCGCTCAAATGAGCCCTTCGGCGTCCTGGGCCAGCTCGGTGCCGCGGCGGAACGCCTCGGCGAGCGCGAGCAGGAGCGGCGCCACCAGCAAGGGCGCCAGGGAAAGCGTGAAATCGGCGAATATGGGGCTGTCGGCGCCGGCAAGGCCCACCCGCCGCAGGACGAGGTTGGCGCCGACCGCCGGCAGGAAGTCGCTCGCCAGGCTGCCGACGAGGGTCAGCCCCGCGATCCCCGCGAGACGCGCCGCGTTGCCCGGCGCGAAAGGCCGGCCCTCGGCGACGGACAGCAGCAGTCGTCGGAGGAGCAGCGCGCCCACGCCGGCGCAGAGGCCGAGCACCGCAACCCCTCCGCGGTTGAAGAGCTGTTCGGCGACGGTCGAACCCCATGAGCGCAACGTGAGCGCGTCGGCGTGCGCCTCCAGCCAGTTGCCCGCGGCCGCGCCGGGAATCTCCAGCCGAACGGCACGTCGGTGGGCATCGTCGACCGGGAGCAGTCGGGTCGCCTCGGCTCCGTCTGCGGCGTCGCCGGGTGCCTCGAGCACGGCGCCGGTGCGGGCCGCGACGGGGACCACCACGTAGCCCTTCGCCTGCGTCGCGCCGTTGATGGCGTACCCGAGTCCGGCGATCGTGCCGATGACGCCGATGACGAGGCAGGCCTGTGCGAGGAAGCGGATGGTGCCCGGGCTAGCGAAGGAGCGGTTACGGCGGGGCCGCCTCAAGGTGTCCGAAGGAGCGGGGGTCGTCACAAGCCCTCCTCTGGCGGACCGCGGCCACACGTGGCGACTCGCCCACCCGCATCGAAACTCGATATTATCGAAAGGCGATACGCTCCTGCAAGTAGAGGGTGCCGTAGCCCTCGTGTCCGCGCACTCCCGGGCGACGGCCCCGAACGACACTGTTCGAGGACGTGGTGCGGATCGGTCCCCGCGAGGCAACCCCGACGTTGCGCTGGCATGCGTTCGTCGGTGCCGACGCCTCGGAATGACAGTGCCGGTGTCGGGAGCTGACGGGTCACGTTCGTCGGCGGCGGTGATGGAACGCACATGCCGGGCGGCCGTTGGCTTGAGTCGTGAGACCGCCCTCGGCCCAGGGCTGGACGTGGTCGATCTCGCAGTGCTCGGCGGGGACGTCACAGGAAGGCGTGAAGCACTCCCGGTCCCGGAGCTCGACGGCCCGGCGGGTGGCACCGGAGAACAAGCGCTGGCGCACGCCCACGTCGATCACCCGGCTGGGACCGTCGAAGACCACCCGCTCCACCCAGGCCCGATCCAGCCACGGCAGGAGGCTGCCGGGCGTGAGCATCGTGCCGCCGGCCAGTTCGCAGAGCATTCCCGCGAAGGTCTCGTAGCCCACCAGCACGCTGAACAGCGGCGCGGGACGGCGCCCTCCGGCGGGGGCTGTGGCCGAGCGGGTGGCCATCTCGACCAGGGCGTCGGCCCGGCGTTGGGCCGGACTGCGAGTCAGATCGGAGGGCCGCACTCCGTCGCCGACCCGGGCCTTGGCCTCGGCCCAGTCGGCGTTGAACAGCTCTTCTTCCAGACGGCGCAGCTCTCGGGCCACGATCTCGCCGCTGAGGGGATCGAGGGTGCCCTCGAGGAACCAGACGTCCTCGAAGCTCTGGGAAAGGTGCACCCGGCGCCGCTCCCGGCGACCGGCAGACTCGTCTTCGGCGCCGTCGGGGTCGGCCCGCCAGCGCCCGTAGGCGAGGACCTTGGCGAAGGTCCGGAAGCGCAACCGCGTGGCCTGGCCTACGAGGAGCTCCTCGTCTCGGGCCATGGCGACTTCGCGCCTCGGTGTGCGGGAGCGGGCCAGCAGCCCCGCCTGGGCCTCGCCCACCTCTCCGGCCAGCCATGCCGCCTCGGTCACGGGCAGATGGCGAAGCACCTGGCCCAGCCGCACTTGGGCTCGAGCGGTCGCCGAGGCCATCCGGCACTGGTGCGCCAGCCAGGAGGCGGCCGAGGCGGCGTCGTCCCCCCAGTCGCCCGCCGCGTCGAAGGCGGCCACCGCCCGGGTCGTCACCGCGGCCAGGCGCTCGAGCTCACGATGGAGGGCGACGACGGCCTCCCGATCGCTCAGCGTCGCCGGCTCGGCCTCGACGAGGCGGTCGACCGCCGACGACAGATCTCCGAGCACACCGGTTCCCACGGACAAATCCGGCTCTTGAAACCAGGCGGATCGCCAGGGGGAAGTGGCGTCCCCACTCTAGCCGAACGAACGTTCGACGGCAAGCGGGTTGTGCTCGTTGCCCTTGGGCGCGGGCGAGCGATGGTGGGGGACCGGCTTTGATCGGACCCGACCGCAACTACGTTTGGCGGCCCAATAGAGCGGGCACGGGAAT
Source organism: Acidimicrobiales bacterium (assembly GCA_035550945.1). GTDB lineage: Bacteria > Actinomycetota > Acidimicrobiia > Acidimicrobiales > AC-14 > DASZOE01. The sequence continues at coordinate 1,972 of DASZOE010000008.1, read as the reverse complement.
AGTCGGCCACTTGCGACCGAGAGAGGAGCCGCTGTGAACATCAAGCGACTTGTCAAGACCGCGCTAGCTGCCGCGCCCCTGGTCATAGGGACGGCGTCGCCGGCGTACGGCTGTCTGGTCCTCCCTGACTCTCCCGGAGTGGGCACCATCGAGAATCCCGGCCCGGCGGCGGTCCACAGCGAGCAGATCGACTGCGGGCCCGTCGGCTGCGGTCCCAACGCTCCGTTCGAGACGCTGCAAACCGTGGACGCCAACAACGCGGGCCAGGGCTTCGAGTGCGACCCCATGTGCATCGCCGGCAATCCCGACCAGCCCGGCGGGCCTCGCTAAGTCCGCTCGACAAAGAGCCATAGCCTGCTCCTGCGGCGTGCTCGTGGACCACGGGCCAAGGCCTCGATGAGTCGAGCGGGTGGACATCTCACCCGCTCGTGTCGGGGGTCCGCCATTGGGCCCGTCTGAGTGTCGCCGCCGGCCCAGGGGCGGCTCAACGGAGGGTCGGCGCCGCATCGCTCACCGCTACGCCATGGCCGCGAGGAGCTCACGGCATGCCTCCTCGCAGCGTCGGCAGCTCTCCGCGCAGATCCTGCAGTGCTCCATCTGTGCGGCGTGCTTCTCGCACTCGTCGCCACAGGACTTGCACGCAGCGGCGCACGCTTCGAGCAGCGACCGCGTGACGTTCGCGTCGTACTCCCTCTGCCGGGCTACCACTCTGCTCGTGGTCGCGCACACGTCGGCGCAGTCGAGGTCGAGCCGGATGCACTTGGCCAACTCCGGCGACAGGCCGCCCTCGGCCAGGCAGGCGTCCGCGCACTGGGTACACGTGTTGGCGCACTCCACGAGCGCCTCGATGGTGCCGGACAGGAGGTCCACATCGACGTTGACTGTGCCTGGGTACGTCTCGAGCATCTCCTTGGCCTTGGCCATTGCCATCTCCCTCCATGCAGAGCGCCGACGTGGCTCGCCGACGCCGGATAGCCTATCCGTAGGCCCGTACGGATAAACGGCAGTGATGAGCGGAGACGACCACCCAGTCGATCCCGAGCGGGTCGCCGCCGTACGAAGCGAGGCCCTGCCCTCACCGGAGGCGGAGGGCATGGCCTCGCTCCTCACGCTGCTCGCTGACCCGCTGCGCTCGCGCATCCTCTCCGCCCTCCTCGTCACCGACGAGCTCTGCGTCGGAGACCTTGCGCTGGCGCTCGACGCAAACGAGGACGCTGTCAGCTACGCACTCCGGCTTCTGCGCACCGCTGGCCTCGTACGGCGGCGCCGTGAGGGCCGCATGGGCTATTACCGCCTGCGCGACGGGCCCTCCCGGGAGGCCCTTCAGGCCTGCCTCGAGCAGCTTCGCAGCCTCACGGCCCTCCATCCCGAGGCCAGGGCCGAGGGCGCCGACGACGAGGGTTGAAGGTACGGCGACACCAGGCCAGTCCCGTGCAGGGCCGTGTAGAACGCAGGGAAAAATGACAGTGCGAGCGTCGGGAAACTGACAGTCGACTGATGGCGCCGGGTGGGCTGTGCTCCGCGATACTGACCGAGAATCCCCCAGTACGCGGCGCTGCTGCCACCGGAGGCCTGGGACCCCTGGCTGGACACGACCGGCACCGACGTTCTAGAGGTTCTCGCCCTGCTGCGCCCGTTCCCGCCCGAGGGGCTTCGGGGTTGTCCGGCGGACCCACGGGTGAACGACGCTGCCAACGACGGGCCCCAATTGGTCAGGGACACGGCTGGGCACGACTCGGCGCTGAGCTCCCCGTTGCCGGGGCTCGCCTAGAGCGACACAGGTCTCGGGCCCTTCGACGGCCCCTGAGCCCGGCCAGAGCAGCCCACAGGAGCCCGAGAATGGACTTGGATCGAGGCGCCCGCACTCCGGGTGCCCCAAAACGGCTTTCCCGTGCCGGGTGGAATCGGTGCAAGCCTCGCCGTCTCAGCCCCTAGGCGCCTGGCCGGGGGTGAGAAGCGCACGGAGGGCTCG
>DASZOE010000007.1:0-2468 GCA_035550945.1 Acidimicrobiales bacterium | reverse complement strand
GCCGCCTACGAGCTCTTTACGCCCAATGAATCCGGACAACGCTCGCCCCCTACGTATTACCGCGGCTGCTGGCACGTAGTTGGCCGGGGCTTCTTCTGCAGGTACCGTCAATTTCGTTCCTGCTGAAAGGGGTTTACGACCCGAAGGCCTTCATCCCCCACGCGGCGTTGCTGCGTCAGGCTTTCGCCCATTGCGCAAGATTCCCCACTGCTGCCTCCCGTAGGAGTCTGGGCCGTGTCTCAGTCCCAGTGTGGCTGGTCGTCCTCTCAGACCAGCTAGCCGTCGTTGCCTTGGTGAGCCGTTACCCCACCAACTAGCTGATAGCCCGCGAGCCCCTCCCGAAGCGGAAACCCATTTCCTCACCAGGCCATGCGGCCCGGTGGGGGCATCCGGTATTAGCACCGGTTTCCCGATGTTATCCCGGTCTTCGGGGCAGGTTGCTCACGTGTTACTCACCCGTTCGCCGCTCGGTCTTCCCCGGTGTTGCCACCGGTTGGACCTCGCTCGACTTGCATGTGTTAAGCACGCCGCCAGCGTTCGTCCTGAGCCAGGATCAAACTCTCCATCGAGATCTGGGCCACCTGGCGGTAGCCGTAGATCGGAGAGCCGGCGTCGGGGGGAACTGTCCCCCTGGGCCGACTGGCACAAAAACAGACGTTGTCCGTCTCAGTGCATTGACATCGCGGCCATCGAGATGGCCGCCCGCACTGGCATTTGGCTCTCTGTTCCGTTTTCAAGGAGCGACCGAGGCACGCGTCTCTCCCGAGACGGTGGTGCTCTCTTCTCGTTCCGAGGGTTGCGGGGGACGCCCCGCACTTCCTCTGGCCGGATCCCGGCGCCTGCCAGGTTCCGTCTCTGCCCCGGTAGGCGGGCCTCCCGGAGGGTGGCCGCTACCGACGCAACAGTGAACATTACCACCGGCAGAGATGTTCCTCAACCGGCTACGGGGCGCTCCGCCGTCGGACGCCGCGAAAGGAAGACTCTACACGAACCGCAGCAGGTGGTAGGTACGCCGGCCCTTGCGCAGGACCACGTAGGCGCCGGCCAGGAGGTCGGCCTCCCCGACCCGGTGCTCGACCTCGCCGACCCGGCGGTCGTTCACGTAGGCCCCGCCCCCGGTGATCGTGGCCCGCGCCGCGGAGCGGGAGGGGGCGAGGTCGGCGCGCACGAGCAGGTCGACGAGCAGCATCCCGTCCCCCTCCAGGTCGGTGCGGGCCAGGCGGGTCGAGGGCGCCTCGGCGAAGACGTCGAGGAGGGTGCGCTCGTCCAGGGCGGTCAGCTCGCCCCGGTACAGGGCCTCGGCGGCCCGGCGCGCCGCCTCCGCGTCCTCCCTCCCGTGCACGGCGGCGGTCAGCTCGAAGGCCAGGACCTGCTGGGCCCGCCGGCGCTCGGGGTGCTCGGCGACCTCGGCCTCGAGGGCGGCGGTCTCCTCCCGCCCCAGGGACGTCAGGAGGCGCACGTATCGGATGACGTCGCGGTCGTCGCTACGGACCCAGAACTGGAAGAACTGGTACGGGCTCGTACGGGCGGGATCGAGCCAGACCGCGCCCGACTCGCTCTTGCCGAACTTGGTGCCGTCGGCCTTGCTCACGAGGGGCCAGGTCAGCCCGTAGGCCTCGCCGTGCCGGAGCCGGCGGACGAGGTCGATGCCGGCGGTGATGTTCCCCCACTGGTCGCTGCCGCCGACCTGGAGGCGGCAGCCCTCGGTGTCGTGGAGGTGGAGGAAGTCGTAGGCCTGCAGGAGCATGTAGCTGAACTCGGTGTAGGAGATCCCCTGCTCCCGCTGCTCGAGCCGGGCCCGCACCGCCTCCTTGGCGATCATGGTGTTGACCGTGAAGTGCTTGCCCACATCGCGGAGGAAAGCCGTGAGGCCCAGACCCCGCAGCCAGTCGGCGTTGTTCACCAGCCGCCCGCCGTCGGGCCCGGGGCCGAAGTCGATGAAGCGCTCGAGCTGCCGCCGGATCCCGGCCACGTTGGCGTCGATGTCCTCCACCGAGAGGAGGGGGCGCTCGGCCTCCTTGCCGCTGGGGTCGCCGATGAGCGTTGTTCCCCCGCCGACCAGGGCGAGGGGGCGGTGGCCGGCGGCCTGGAAGCGCTGGAGGCCGATCACGCCGACGAGATGGCCCACGTGGAGGCTGTCGGCGGTGGCGTCGAAGCCGCCGTACAGGACGAAGCGCTCGGCCGCGAGCTTGGCGCCGAGGGCCTCGTCGGTGACCTGGTGGACCATTCCCCGCCACTGGAGCTCGGCGAGGACGTCGGCGCGCGGCGCGGGCACGCCGGCACCGTACCGGAGGGGGTGACGTGGGACTGCGAACGGCAGGCGTGGCGTCCCCCTCGGAGAAGCCTTCGTGCCGGGGCGAGACCCGGACCGCGGTCGGCTGCCCGCTCGGCCCGTGGCGGTCAGCCCCGCCCCGACAGCCCCGGCGCCCCGGGAACGTAATAGCGCCACGGCAGCTCGGCGCCGGCGC
>DASZOE010000006.1:0-3045 GCA_035550945.1 Acidimicrobiales bacterium | reverse complement strand
GCGCCGACGGTGGTCGGGCTGGCCTGCTTCCTCCTGTGGAACGCGGCGGCGACGGGCAGCCCCTTCCGCCTCCCGTTCTCCGCGCTCGAACCGGACGACACGCTGGGCTTCGGCGTCCGCCGCCTGTACCCCACCGACTCGGGCTACGACTTCGGGCTGCGCCAGGGCCTCTCGGGAGTCGTCCGCCACGGACTCCTCCTCGGGTGGTGGGTGGCGGGAGGCGCCGTCCTCCTCGTCCTGGCCGCGGTGGCGGCGGTACGCCCCTCGGCCCGGGGCGCGACCCGCTGCCTGGCGGCCGTGGCCGTCGTGCTGCCCCTCGGCTACGTCTTCTTCTGGGGTCCGTGGAACGCCACCGTGCTGTGGGGCGGCACCCGCTACGTCGGCCCCTTCTACTTCCTGCCCGTCGTCGTTCCGGTGGCCGTCCTCGGCGCCCGGGCCCTCGCCGACCTCACCCGGTGGCGCCGGCGGGCGGGCGTGGTCGCCGGCGTCGCCGTGGTGTCGGTGACGGCGGCGACCATGGTCGTCGTCGTCCACGAGAACCGGGCCTTCACCCGCCACAACCGGGCCATCGTCGACCTGGTGGACAGGGCCGGGCGGCCACCCAAGCTCGTCTACGCGGCGATGCCGACGCCCTTCCTCATGCACCCCTCCCCGGTGATCGCCAACCGGTGGGACCTGTCGGGACCGGTGGTCTACGCCCTGGCCCGGGGGAGCGGCGACGTCCGCGTCGCCCGTCTCCACCCGGACCGGGACTACTACCACCTCGAGCTGATGGCCTCCTACCTCCGACCCGGAGAGCGCTTCGGGGCCCGGCTGGAGCGACTGGCCCTCGTCGCCGGCGCCACCCGGCTCGACGTCGGCTTCGTGGCCCGATGGCGACCGTCGCCCGGTCCCCTCGACGTGGTCGTTGTCGCGTCGGGCACGGCCCGGGCCTACCGATTGGACCCCTCGCCAGGGCCGGGGCCCCACGAGGCGCGCGAGCGGCTGGTGGTCACGCCCCAGGGCGCCGAGCTGGCGAACCGGGCCCCGACCCGCCAGTGGCGGGAGACGGCGCCGGGGTCGACCGTCACCGTGCGTCTCCGGCGTACGCCTCCCGGCGCCCGGCCCGTCACGCTCGGTGAGGAGCGGTTGCCGCTACGGTCCGACGGCAGGACGATGGAGGTGTTGGTCCCCGACGGCCGGGTATGGACGGCCGGACGCCCCACCCCCCCGGCGCTCGAGCTCTCGACCTGACGCCGCCGAGGGGCCGAACACCGGGCCGCTCAAGGCAGGCGTGAAAATATCCGAATCCGGATAGGGTTAGTCAGGATTCTGGTAGGCTTCCCCGCAGCGGTCACCGTCCTGAAGCTGTCCAGGCCTGAGGAGGACTCCCATGGCCATGACTCGCGAGATCAGCCCCGAAGCGAAGAAGGACATCGAGAAGTTCGAGACCCAGCTCTCCTTGTACCTGGCCGGCGAGCTCGACGACGACGTCTTCCGGGTGTTCCGGCTGAACAACGGCATCTACGGGCAGCGCCAGGGCGGCCACAACCAGATGGTGCGGGTGAAGGTTCCCTACGGCTCCCTCTCCCCCGAGCAGCTGGAGATGCTGGGCCACATCGCCGACACCTACAGCCGGGGGTGGGGCCACATCACCACCCGCCAGAACATCCAGTTCCATTTCGTCGCCCTCGAGCGGATCCCCGAGGTGCTGCGCGACCTGGCCAGCGTGGGGCTCACCACCCGGGAGGCGTGCGGCGACACCGTCCGCAACGTCGCCGGTTGCCACCTGGCCGGCGCCTGCCCCTTCGAGGTCCTCGACATCAGCCCCTGGGCCGAAGCCACCTACCGCCACTTCGTCCGCAACCCCATCGCCCAGCGGCTGCCCCGCAAGTTCAAGATCAACTTCTCGGGCTGCAGCACCGACTGCGGCCAGGCCATGTTCAACGACATCGGCGTGGTCGCCGTCGCCCGCCCGCGTGAGGACGGCACCGTGGAGCCCGGCTTCCGGGTGTTCATCGCCGGTGGGCTCGGTGCCAACCCCCATCCGGCCCAGGCCCTCGAGGAGTTCACCCCCCGCGAGGAGCTGATGGCCACCCTCGAGGCCGTCCTGCGGGTCTTCGACCACCACGGCAACCGCGACAACAAGCTGCGGGCCCGCATGAAGTGGCTGGTCGATACCCTCGGCATCGACGAGCTTCGGGCCCGGGTCATCAAGGAGCGTCGCTTCCTCCGGGCCAGCGCCACCTGGCCGGGCGGGCTGCCGGCCCTCGTCGAGGAGCAGGGCGACGGCCCCGCGGGGGTCGACGTCACGATCGACGCAACGCCCGTCGGCACCCCGGTCACCCTGCGCCTGAAGCGGGAGGGCGACCCCTACGGCGAGTGGGAGACCACCAACGTGGTGCGGGGCGTGGCCAAGGGCACCGTCTCCGCCTACGCCTACGCCCGCCTGGGCGACATCACCTCCGACCAGTTCCGGGCCCTGGCCGTCATCCAGCGCGAGCTGGGCACCGAGGTGCGGGTCACCAACCGCCAGAACGTGGTGTTCCGGGACCTCACCGAGGAACAGCTGGGCGAGCTCCACCGGCGCCTCGCGTCCATCGGCATGGCCGAGCCCGGCGCCGAGCTGGCCCGCGACGTGGTCGCCTGCCCGGGCGCCGACACCTGCAACCTGGCCGTCACCCAGAGCCGGGGCCTCGCCGACGACATCGGGCGGGCCCTCGACGACTCGGGCCTGGCCGAGGTGGGCGGCATCCGCATCAACATCTCGGGCTGCACCAACTCCTGCGGGCAGCATCACATCAGCGACATCGGCTTCTTCGGCGCCGAGCGCCGGGCCCACGGCCAGGCCGCCCCCGGCTACCAGATGCTGCTCGGCGGGCGGGTCGGACAGACCGAGATCGAGTTCGGCGAGAAGGCCCTTCGGCTGCCGGCCAAGAACGTCAGCCAGGCCGTCGTCCAGGTCGTCGGGCGCTTCGCCGCCGAGCGAACCGCCGGCGAGGAGTTCTCCGACTGGCTGGAGCGGGCGGGCGGGCCCCGGGCCGTCGGCGCCGAGCTCGCCCACCT
>DASZOE010000005.1:0-7497 GCA_035550945.1 Acidimicrobiales bacterium | reverse complement strand
GAGGCGGTCGTAGCAGAGGGTGCACTTCCAGGCCCGCCCGTCGCCCCCCCGCTGGTCGATCACCCCGTAGGGGCACGCGGGGATGCAGTAGCCGCAGCCGTTGCACACGTCGTCCTGCACGACCACGGTGCCGTACTCGCTGCGGAACAGCGCCCCCGTCGGGCACACGTCGAGGCAGGCGGCGTGGGTGCAGTGCTTGCAGACGTCGGACATCATCAGCCAGCGCAGGTCACCGGCGACGCCCGGGGCCGGCAACGCCGGCCGGGCCACCTCCTCCGGGGCGGCCTGCTCGATGAAGGCCACGTGGCGCCACGTGTTGGCGCCCAGGGCGCCGGTGTTGTCGTAGGACATCCCGAGCAGGTCGAGGCCGTCGTCGGGCAGGCCGTTCCACTCCTTGCACGCCACCTCGCACGCTTTGCAGCCGATGCAGACCGACGTGTCGGTGAAGAACCCCACCCTCGGGGCCCCCTCCTCCGGCTCTTGGGCGACGGAGCGTCCCTGTGACGCTCGATCACGCGAAGGTCGGTGGGTCACGCGGATCACGGGGTGATCCCTGCCCGGCGGCGATAGCCCTCGACATAGGCCAGGAGCGCAGCCCCCTTGGGCCGCCGCCCCGGGCGGATGTCGCAGGCTCCGACCTTGGACTCCTGGATGTGGACGTTGGGGTCGAGGGCGATGCCCAGGAGGTCGTTGGCCGCGTCGCCCGTGGTCAGCCCGCCGCCCACGCCCCAGTGGTAGGGGATGCAGACCTGGTGCACGAGGCGGTCGCCGATCCGCAGCGGGCGCAGGCGCTCGGTGACGAGCACCCGGGCCTCCACCGCCGAGCGGGCGGTGACGAGGTGGGCCAACTCGAGGTGCCCCAGTCCCCGCTCGGCGGCCAGCGCGGGTGACACCTCGATGAAGAGCTCGGGCTGGAGCTCGGCCAGGTAGGGGACGTAGCGGCTCATGCCCCCGGCCGTGTGGTGCTCGGTGAGCCGGCTCGTCGTGAACACGAAAGGAAAGACGTCGCCGCCCGAGGGCTGCATGACGTTCGTCCAGTGCGTGTACTCCTGGCGGGCCGGGCTGGCCTGCTGGCGGTACACGGGGTTGGCGACCGGCGACTCGGCCGGTTCGTAGTGGGCCGGCAGGGGGCCGTCGAGCAGCCCCGCCGGCGCGTACAGCCACCCCTTGCCGTCGGCTTGCATGACGAAGGGGTCGGTGCCGGCGATGGTGGCCTCGGCCACGGCGCCCTCCGGCGGCACGTAGTCGGGCGGCTTGGTGCGCTCGAAGTCGGGGACGTCGAGGCCGGTCCACTCCCCCGCCGCCGCGTCCCACCACACGTAGGCCTTACGGTCGCTCCAGGGCCGGCCCTCGGGGTCGGCCGAGGCCCGGTTGTAGAGGAGGCGGCGGTCGAGGGGCCACGCCCACCCCCACTCCCGGGCCACGTGGTCCTGCTCGGTCCAGGGCGTGCGCCGGGCCGCCCGGTTGACGCCCCCGGCGTACACGCCGGTGTAGATCCAGCAGCCGCCGGCGCTGGTGCCGTCGGCCCGCATCTGGCCGAACGTGTCGAGCAGGGAGCCGGTGGTGAGGTCGTGGCCGTTGATCTCCCGCAGAACGGCGTCCGCCGACGGCTCGGCCCTCTCCCCGTGCGTCGGGTAGTCCCACGTCAGGTCGAGGACGGGTCGGTCGCGCTCGTCGGTCGACGCGGCGAGCTTCTCGCGGACGATGCGGCCCAGGTGGAAGAAGAACCACAGCTCCGACCGGCAGTCCTGCTCGGGGTCCACCGCCTTCTCGCGCCACTGCAGCATCCGCTGCGTCTGGGTGAAGGTGCCTTCCTTCTCCACGTGCGACGCCGCGGGCAGGAAGTACACCTCGGTGCGGCACTCCTCGGGGACGATCTCGCCGGTGGCGATCTCCGGGCCGTCCTTCCACCACGTGGCGCTCTCGGTGGCGAACAGGTCGCGCACGACGAGCCAGTCGAGGTTGGCCATGCCCAGCCGCTGGGCCTTGCCGTTGGCCGAGCCCACGGCCGGGTTCTGGCCGAGCAGGAAGTAGCCCTTGACCTTGCCCTCGATCATGTCCAGCACCGAGCGGTAGGTGCCGTGGTCGCCGGTGAGGCGGGGCAGGTGGTCGAAGCAGAAGTCGTTCTCGGGCCGGGCCGCGTCGCCCCACCAGGCCTTGAGCAGGCTGACCATGTAGCTGTCGGCCCGGCCCCAGAAGCCGGCCCGGCGCCCACCCATGACCGCGTCGAGGTACGTGGCCAGGTCGGGGTGGCTCGCGGCGTCGGGCATCGGCAGGTAGCCGGGCAGCAGGTTGTAGAGGGTGGGGATGTCGGTGGAGCCCTGGATGCTGGCGTGGCCCCGGAGGGCGAGGATCCCCCCGCCCGGGCGGCCCATGTTCCCGAGCAGCAGCTGGATGATCGAGCCGGTGCGGATGTACTGCACGCCGACGGTGTGCTGCGTCCAGCCGACCGAGTAGACGAGGGCGGTGGTGCGTTCGCGGCCGGAGTTGCGGGTCCACGCCTCGCAGACCGCGAGGAACAGGTCCTTGGGCGTCCCGCACACCTGCTCGACCATCTCCGGCGTGTACCGGGAGAAGTGGCGCTTGAGGACCTGGTAGACGCAGCGCGGGTCCTGCAGCGTGGGGTCGGCGCGGGGACGCCCGCCTTCGAGCGGTGGCCCGTGGCTCCCCTGCTCGTGGGCCGCGGCCTGCTGGCGGGCCTGGGTGGCCTGGCCGCGGCCGGCCGCCGGAGCTGTCTCCACCCCCTCGTACCGCCACGACGAGGTGTCGTAGGTGCGGGTCTCGGGGTCGAAGCCGGAGAAGAGCCCGTCGAGGTCTTCAGTGTCAAGGAAGTCCTCGGAGACGACCGTGGCCGCATTGGTGTAGGCGAGGACGTACTCCCGGAAGTCGAGCCCGTTCGTCAGGATGTGATTGACGATCCCGCCCAGGAAGGCGATGTCGGTGCCCGCCCGCAGCGGGACGTAGAGGTCAGCGAGGGCGCTGGTGCGGGTGTAGCGGGGGTCGACGTGGATCACCCTCGCTCCCCGGGCCTTGGCCTCCATCACCCACTGGAAGCCGACGGGGTGGCACTCGGCCATGTTCGAGCCCTGGATCACGATGCACTCGGCGTTGGCCAGGTCCTGCTGGAAGGTGGTGGCCCCACCCCTCCCGAACGACGTCCCCAGACCGGGGACGGTGGCGGAGTGTCATATGCGGGCCTGGTTCTCGATCTGGATGGCGCCCAGGGCGGTGAACAGCTTCTTGATGAGGTAGTTCTCCTCGTTGTCGAGGGTGGCCCCGCCCAGGCTGGCGATGCCCATGGTCCGCCTCACTCGGAGGCCCCGGTCGTCGACATCCTCCCAGCCCTCGCGGCGGGCGGCGATGACCCGCTCCGCGATCATGTCCATGGCCGTGTCGAGGGAGAGCGGCTCCCAGTCGGTGCCGTAGGGCCGGCGGTAGAGGACCTTCCTCTGCCGCAGCGGGCTGGTCACCAGGTTCTTGCTGGCCGCTCCCTTGGGGCACAGGCGGCCCCGGGAGACGGGGCTGTCGGGGTCGCCCTCGATCTGGATGACCCGGCCGTCCTCGACGTAGACCTTCTGTCCGCACCCGACGGCGCAGTATGGGCACACGGAGCGGGCCACGGTGTCCGCCCGCTCGGTGCGGGCCCGGAGCGCGGCCGTCCTCTCGGACATGGCGGCGGCGCCGCGTCCCATGGGGTCACCGCCTTCCAGCTGCCGCACAACCGGCCAGCGCCCGATCCACGAACCCGTGCCCACGTCGAGCCCGACGCTACCGGGACCCGGCCGGGCGCCGCTGGCGAGCGGTCGCTCGCACGGCTCCCGGACCGAGGGACAGGTGGGCCCCACGCCGGGCCGGAGCCTGGAGGGGGACAGCGGCGGTGCGTCCAGTAGCGGGGGCGTAGGCTGGAGGCACTCGGAACGGCCGCGATCGGCCGCAAAGCCAGCGAACGAGTCCAGAGGTCCTGTCGATTCGCCCGTTGACCGTCGAGCGACGACACGGAGAGGCGACAGGTGGGCGACAACAACACGTCCGGCGCGACGACCGAAGGCGTAGTCGGCCTGGCGGGCGCGCTGCTCGACGACGAGGAGCTGCACAGCATCCTCCAGCGGCTCACGCAGCTGGCGCAGCACGGAGTGGCAACCTCCCGGTCGGCCAGCATCACCGTCGTCCAGGACGGCCGGTACCGGACGGCCAACTCGACCGGCCCGGAGGCGCTCGCCATCGACGAGGCGCAATATCAGGAGAGCGCCGGGCCGTGCCTCGAGGCCATCCGGTCGGACCGGCAGCTCGACGTCGTCGTGGAGGAGCAGCGCGACGACTGGCCCCGGTTCGCCCAAGAGGCCCTGGAAGCGGGTGTCGTCGGCGTCCTGTCCACGCCACTCGCTCGGGCGCCTGGCGAGGTCGTCGGGGCGCTCAACATCTACGCCGGTGAGGCGGGTGGCTTCGGGCCGGCCGACCGGCGCACGGCCCAGCTCATCGGCGGGCTCGCCACGATCCTGCTGGCGCGCAGCCTCGCCCTCCTCGACTCCAGCCGGCTCAACGACCAGCTACGGCAGGCCTTGGCCACCCGGGAGATCATCGGTGAGGCCAAGGGCATCCTCATGGAGAGTCAGAGCTGCACCCGCGACCAGGCGTTCGACATCCTGCGCCGGGCTTCGCAGCGGGAGAACCGCAAGCTTCGGGACCTGGCCAACGACCTGGTCGAGCGGGTCGAAGCACGCGCCGACGGGCACGTTCCCCTGGCATGAGCACACCTCCACACGAGGTGCTCGAGGCTGCCCGGCGGCAGGCGGGAATGACCTTCCAGGACCTCTGGATCGCCTACTTCGCGCTGGGAGGGACGGCCCACCCCGAGAAGGTGCGCGCCTACCTCGGCGGGCGGGTCGCTCCCTCGATGGACTATGACGTCATCGCCCACGCCATCAACGAGCGCTTCGCCGACCAGGGGGAGAACCATCCGGTGCCCTACCGCGACGAGCTGCGCTGAACTTCGTCGAAGAGGCTCCAGCACGTGCAGTCGTCGTCACAGGCACCGGCAGCGTGCTTGGCCGCGGCCAGCTCCGGAGGCGGTCCTGCACCGGCGCGCACGCCGAGCGGCGCGGCCAGGGTGAGAGCATGTGCGCCGACCGGATGGGGAGGTACTCGATGACCATTCGTATCGACCAGCCACTGCCCTTCGACCTGGTCGGCAACCCGATTCTCATCGGCGGCGTCGGCACCGGTTTCGAGGCGACACTCAACTACCGGGTGCACGAAGGGCACGACGAGGTGACCGGGTTCTTCACCGTCGGCGGAGGTACCGGCGAGCATGGCCAGTACCAGCTACAGGTCGATGTGGCCGGCGCCGCCTTCACCCTCGACCGGGTCTTCGTCGAGGTGTTCGAGATCAGTGCGGCGGACGGCTCGGAGATCAACAAGGCCCTCGTCCCCGTGATCCTGGGCCCCCGGCTCGTGGCGAACTACATCGGCTACCGGGAGCATGTCGTTCTGCCGGGCGACACTCTGTGGGCCATAGCCGCCGCGAACTACGGGAACGGAAGCGAGTATCCGCTCATCGTCCGAGCCAACCCCACCCTGATCACCGACCCCGACGTCATCTTCCCCGGTCAGGTCCTGAAGATCCCGATCGGTGCTTGACCGACACCACGTCGGCGGTGTGGACGCTATGGGTACGGCTTGGTCCCCTCGCTGAGCATGGCGACGAAGCGCTCGATGCGCCGGGCGCGGGTCTCGGGCCGCTTGGCGTCCTGGACCTGGTAGAGGATGGCGAACCGGTTCTGGCGGTTCAGTGTGGCGAAGAAGGCGGCAGCCGCGGGGTTGTCGTCGAGCGCTCGCTGGAGGTCGTCCGGCACCGTCGCCGTGCTGGGGGCGTCGTAGGCGGCGTCCCAACGTCCGTCGGCACGGGCTCGCTCCACTTCGCGGAGCCCGGCGGGCTGCATCCGGCGTTCTCTGATGAGCTCCTCGGCCTTGGCGCGGTTGATCTTCGACCACTTGCTGCGTGATCGGCGGGGAGTGAAGCGCTGAAGGAACCACCGGTCGTCGAGCCGGTTCCGCTGGCCGTCGATCCAGCCGTAACAGAGGGCGGCCTCGAGGGCTTCTGCGTGTGTCACAGTCGGGATTCCGGACGCCTTCTTGGCGATCTTGACCCAGACGCCGTTCGCCGTCGCGTGGTGCCGGGCGAGCCAGGCCTCCCACGCCGCCTGCGACTCGAAGGCGATGACCGGATCCGTCAGGGGCCGTCCCATAGCGCTCAGGTCTAGCGGCCGGCAGGGGCGTCCCGCATCGCCGGCTCCGAGCCCACCCCGCCGGGCTTTCACGACAAGCTGTGCCGATGAGGTTCCTGCTCGTTCACAGCCCCGCCGTCGGGCCGTCGACGTGGCGGTGGGTGGCGGACGCACTGCGGTCGCGTGGTCACGAGGCGATCGTGCCCGATCTGGTCGCTGCGGCCCTGACCGGGGATCCGGCCGTGGTCGCCCGATCGGCGGCCGAAGCGACCGGCGGCGACGGCGAGGTCGTCGTCGTCGGCCACAGTGCGGCAGGCAGCATCCTGCCGGTTGTCGCCGGGCTGGCGCCGAAGGTGCGCCGGTCGGTCTTCGTCGACGCGAGCGTTCCCCCTTGCGAGGGCACCTGCAGCGCCGGCGGCGACTTCCTCGCCGCGCTGGAGGGGCTGGCGACGGACGGCACGTTGCCGGTCTGGTCGCAATGGTGGGGCGAGGGAGTTCTTCAGACCCTCGTCGCCGACGACGCCCGACGGGACGAGATCGCCGAGGAGATGCCGGCGCTGCCCCTGGCGTTCTTCGAGGCGCCCATCGCGCTGCCTACCGGCTGGTGCGCCGGCGCCGGCGGGTTCCTGCTCCTCAGCGAGTTCTACCGCACCGACGCGACGAAGGCGGCCGATCGGGGCTGGCCCGTCGTCGAGCGCCCCGGAGGCCACCTCGACATCGTGAACCACGAAGAGGCGATCGCAGACATCCTCGTGGGACTCGCCGACCGAGGATGACCGCCCAGGGCGGCGGTGGGCAGCGACGTCGGCCGGCCGTGCCGGTGCCAGACGATGGCCACTACGTGCGGCGCACGCGGAGCGCGTGGGGATCGGCCCGCTCCACGCCGTCGACCACGCGACTGATCGGCGCCACCGCCACCAGGACGCCACCGGCGCCGCCCCCGCGGACGATGCCCAGCCCCGGCGTCGTGCCCACGGCGTTGTTCACTCCGGGGACGTTGCCCGTGAGCGGGTTGGGCCCACGGAGCGAGACGTAGACGTTCTGGCCCGAGGGCGCGACGTCCATGAGGTCGGGCGCGGGGTCCGGACTGACGCTTCCGGCGAGGGTGATCTCGTTGACCACCAGATCGCGGGCCACTTGGACGACCACGATGCGGTTTGCCGCCCGGTCGCCGACCCACAGATAGCCGCCGTAGGTCGTAAGAGTTGCACCGTGGGAGGCGACGAAGCCCCGGGAGTCGTGGCTGAAGACCAGCGCCGGGGCGGGTGTGTTG
>DASZOE010000004.1:0-11764 GCA_035550945.1 Acidimicrobiales bacterium | reverse complement strand
GCGTGGGCCCGTGAGCTGGGCGAGATCCGGCCCCTCTCGATGATCGCCAAGATCCCGCCCCGCCCACTCCTGCTCGTCCACGGGTCCGACGACGAGACCGTCCCGCTCGACGACGCCCGGGCCCTGGTCGAGGCGGCCGGGGAGGGCGTCGAGCTCCGCGTGGTCAGCTCGGCCGGCCACCGCCTGCGCCACGATCCCCGCGCCGTGGCCGTCCTGCTGGGCTGGCTCGAGCACCAGGCGGAGGCGGCTTAGGACCCGACGGCGGCGTCGATGGCGTCGGCCAGCGCCCGCGCCGCGCCCTCGGGCGCCGCCGCCTCGGTGAGCCAGCGCACCACGACGAAGCGGGTGGCGCCCGCCGCGGCCATGGCCGGCACCGTCTCGGGCGTCACCCCGCCGGTGACGAACCAGGGGGCCGTGGCTCGGGCCGCCGCCTCACGGAGGTAGCCGAGCCCGGTGCCGGCGCGCCCCGGCTTGGTCGGCGTGGGGTTCACGGGCCCGGCCGAGAGGTAGTCGACCGGCTCCCGGGCGGCGGCCTCGAGCTCGGCCGGCGCATGGGTGGAGAGGCCGACGAGGGCGTCGGCGCCCAGGATTCGCCGGGCGAGGGCGGGAGGGGCGTCGTCCTGGCCGACGTGCACGCCGTCGGCGTGCGCCTCCAGGGCCAGGTCGGGGCGGTCGTTGAGGATGAAGGGCACTCCGTGGTCCCGGCACACCCCGGCCGCGAGCCGGGCCCGGGCGAGGAGGGGACGGGCCTCGAGGCCCTTCTCCCGCAGCTGCACCACGTCCACCCCGCCCCGGATGCAGGCTTGCAGGAAGGCGGCCAGGTCGGGGCGGTCAGGGGTGCACAGGTAGAGGCGGCGATCACCCAGGCCCGGCCTGCGGGGCCCGAACGGAGTGCCAGGCCTCCGTGGCCCGAACGGAGTGCCGGGCGCCACCTCGGCCTAGCCCCCGGCGACGGCCCGGACCAGCTCCAGGCGGTCGCCCTCGGCGAGCACCGTGGTGGCCAGGTCGCGCCGGTTCACCGGCTCGCCGTTGCGCTCGACCAGCACCCACCGGCCCCCGAGGCCGAGGGCCCTCAGGAGGTCCTCGACCGTGGCGCCCGCGGAGAGGTCCACCGGGTCGCCGTTGGCCAGCACCCTCATGACGAGAACGCTAGCGGCCTGGTCGGCCGGCGCCGGCGGGGGGCCGCCGGTACTGTCGAGACGTGACCACCGATACCCACGGCCCCGACTGGTACCCCGACCCGTACGGCCGCCACGAGCTCCGCTACTTCGACGGCACCGAGTGGACCGAGCACGTCGCCTCGCACGGGCGCCAGTCCACCGATCAGCCCGGGGGCACGGTCAAGGTGCCCACCGTGAGCCGGGCCACGGAGAAGATCCAGCGCGACGTGGCCAAGGCCGATGCCGCCGGGCGCCCGACCACGGACGGCGGCGGCACCCTGTTCACGGAGCCGGTGCTGGTCGTGAACCAGAAGGCCAAGCTCATCGAGGTCAACAACGAGTACGCCATCTACGACCAGAACGGTCGCCAGATCGGCGCCGTGCGCCAGGTCGGCCAGAGCACGGCCAAGAAGGTCATCCGCGTCCTGGCGTCCGTCGACCAGTTCATGACCCACAAGCTCCAGGTCGTCGACATGACCGGGGCGCCGGTGCTGGCCCTCACCCGCCCGGCCAAGTGGATCAAGTCCAAGCTCCTGGTGGAGAACGCGTCAGGCGCAGAGGTGGGTCAGATCGTCCAGGAGAACGCCATCGGCAAGATCCACTTCGGCCTCCACGCCGGCGGCCGCACGGGGGGCTCGCTGAACGCCGAGAACTGGCGGGCCTGGAACTTCAACATCACCGACGAGGGCGGCACCGAGGTGGCCCGGATCACCAAGACCTGGGAGGGTCTGGCCAAGACCATGTTCACGACGGCCGACAACTACGTCGTGCAAATCCACCGCCCTCTCGAGGACCCCCTGCGCAGCCTGGTGCTCGCGTCCGCCCTGGGCGTGGACACCGCGCTCAAGCAGGACCAGCGGGGCTTGAGCTAGACGGCGGGCGACGCCCCCGACTCAGACCTGTTGGCCCCCGGCGGTCACGCAGGGCTGGTTGAACGTGCGGTAGCGGTTGGCGAACCACACGTTGGCGTCGCAGTTCGGGTTGCCGTCCTTGAGGTCGAAGCTCTCGCCGAAGACGGGGCTGGGGATGAACGGGAGGGCACTGTTGCCCACGGCCGTGTTGTTCAGGATGCGGTTGTTGAGGGCGCCCACCGACGTCCCGACCGGCGGCCGGATGTCGATGCCGCTGTCGGCGTTGCGGACCACGAGGTTGTCCTCCACCAGGTTGCGGGTGGACCGGCTGAAGACGATGATGCCGCTCCCCCGGCGGGCGGTGGTGCGGTAGAAGCCGTTCCCCTCGACCCGGTTGCCGCGGACGACGTTGTCGGCGGTGTCGGCGAAGAGGGCGATGCCGTCCAGCCCGTTG
Organism: Acidimicrobiales bacterium; assembly: GCA_035550945.1. Lineage (GTDB taxonomy): Bacteria > Actinomycetota > Acidimicrobiia > Acidimicrobiales > AC-14 > DASZOE01. The sequence continues at coordinate 9,299 of DASZOE010000004.1, read as the reverse complement.
CGCAGGACCTGGTTGTTGCTGAACCTGTTGAACGCACCGTCGTTCTCGACGCGGATGCCGTCGTTGTCGGTGCCGGTCGGGTTCACCCGGTTGCGGCTGATGATGTTGCCCTCGACGAAGTTGCCGTCGACCACGTTGTTCTGCGAAGGGCCACCGGTGGTGCGCGGGTGGTCGGAGTCGATCCTGGAGTAGACGCCGATGCCCGAGAAGGGGCCGTTGTTGACCGTTCGGTTGCCGACGACGCTGTTGCTGCGGGTGGAGAGCAGGGCGATGCCGTCGCCCCCGATGCCGCCGGCACCACCGATGTTGTTCTCCGCGTTGATGCCGGTCACCAGGTTGCGCGAGCCCCCCTCGATGGCCACACCGACGTCGAAGAGGCTCACGGTGCCGTTCCGCACGGTCACGCCCACCCGGTTCTGTAGGTACACCCCGGCCCTGTCGGCCACGCTCGACGTGCCGAAGATGCGGTGACCGTTGAGGTCGAGGGTGATGCCGTTGGCCCCGACGATCAGGCCGTAGTTGCTGCACGGTCCGATGTCGCCGTCCAGCGTGGTGTCGGTGGTGATGGTCTGCCCGCAGGACAGATGGGCCGCCTGCGCCGACGTCGGCACCGCCAGGCTGCCCACCACCGCCAGCGCGACGGCGACGACGATCCGGAGCGTCCTTCGAGTCATGCCCAGTCCTCCCGGTCCCCGCTCGGGGGCACTTGCCCCAGCCGTGGCACGGTCTGGGCCCACCGGCCCGACCGCGTTCTCGGGGGCACGATATCCCGAATCGCTCAGTCGTCAATACCCACAGGTACGGGATAGACCCGGTAGGCGGCCCCGATCACGGGCTGGGAGACATTGCGCACCGGCACCCCACCCGGGGTCGCTCCCTTCTCGCTGCCGCCGTGGGCGTGACCGTGCAGGACCAGGTCGGCGCCCGAGCGGTCGACGGCGTCGCCCAGCAGGTAGCTCCCCAGGAACGGGTAGATCTCGAGTCGCTCGCCCACGAGCGTGTCCGGCACCGGGGAGAAGTGGAGCAGCACGATGCGCACGTCGCTGTCCAGGGCCGCCAGCTCGTCGCCCACGCCCTGGGCGATGGTGCGGGTGTGGCGGACGAACGCCTTGATCTCACGCTCGCCGAACTCGGTGGCGCACGCCCCTCGGAAGCCACCGCCGAAGCCCTTGGCCCCCACGACGCCGACGCGGGTGCCGGCGACGTCGAGCTCGGTCGACTCGCCTTCCAGGACCACGGCGCCGGCGTCCTCCATGACGGCCCGCACCTTGTCCTCCTGGTCGGCCTCGTGGTCGTGGTTGCCGAGGACGGCGACGACAGGGACCTCCAGGTCGCAGACCTCTCCGGCGAGGACGGCGGCCTCCTCGGGCAGCCCGTGGCGCGTCAGGTCGCCGGCGATGAGGAGGAGGTCGGCACGGGCGGCCACGTCGGCCAGCGCGGGACGGAGGAAGCCGGCGGTGTCGACGCCGGCGTGAGGGTCACCCAACGCGGCGACGCGGATGGTCACCGGTCCGGCCACTCCTCGAAGATGGCGTCGAAGAGGGCCCGGACGGGGCCGTTGGGCACCACGATGTCGTTGCTCTGGGCGTAGAGCAGGAGGCTGAGGACGCGACGGGCACCGTGGGACCGGGCCCGGCGCAGCAGGTACTCCCAGTCGAGGCCGCCGCGGGCCAGGATGGCCAGGCTGTCGTGCCAGTGGCGGGGCATGTGCTCGTCGTGCACGACCGCCTTGATCACGAGCATGTCCTCGGGCGCGACCACGCGCACCGGGCGGTCGGCGATGGTCTCCTCCCGGCCCCGGCGCAGCATCTCGTCGTCGAGCAGGATTCCGCCGGTGATGGAGAAGATGACGTCGACGCTGACGCCGTCCCGCTCCGCCTTGTAGAGCCAGTCGGGGTGCGTCTCCTCGGTGCGGAAGCCGTCGGCGCCAAGGGCGTCGAGGGCCAGCCCGGCGTCGACGGGGCGGACCAGGAAGTCCACGTCGTGGGTCCACCGGGGACGCCCGTAGGTCGCGGCGGCGATGCCTCCGACGAGCAGGTGGGGGACGCCCTTCTGCTCCAGGGCACGGATCGAGTCGTCGAGGACGGCGTGGAAGGTGCCCTCGTCGACGTCGTCGGCCCGCCGGACCTCGGTGAAGTCCGATCCGGGGGCCTGGTCGGGACGATGGTGGCGCGGCGCGTCTGCAGGGCCCATCGCCGAACTCGTACCCGCGGGCCTGCGGTCGAGAACCCACGAGAGGTGCGCCGATCCGCCGGGTAGGAACAGTGCGACCGCGATCCCAGGAGGAAAAGACATGGCCGGATTGATCCGCAAGGGCCTGTGGACGGCGACCGCCGGCGCGGCCGGGGCCGCCGTCGCCTATTTCCTCGACCCCGACCGGGGCCGGGCTCGGCGGAGCCAGACCAAGGACCAGGCCGCCGCCAAGCTCCGGCGGCGCAAGGCCGACGCCGCCCGTGAAGCCCGCTACCTCGAAGGAAAGGCGGAAGGCGCGGCGGCCCAGGCCCAGGGTGGAGGCCGCCCCCGGCCCGAGGACGACGTCGACGTGACCCACGCCGTACGCCAGGCCTTCACGGCCGCCGGCGTGCCCACCGACGACGTGACCATCGAGGCGATCGACGGCGTGGTCACCCTGCGGGGCCAGGTGCCGTCCGAGGACGCGAAGCGCGGCGTGGAGAAGGCCGCCAAGTCGGCCGCCGGCGTGCGTGAGGTGCAGAGCTGGCTCCACCTGCCGGGCCAGCCCGCCCCCAACAAGGCGTCCGCCCTGCAGGCGAGCTGACCGCGGGGGCCTGCCGGCAGGTCAGCCCGGTGGGCCCTCGGGCTTGTCCTGCTCGTGCTCGGGGTGATGGCCGGGGCGGTTGTCCGGCGGAACCGGCCCGGCCTCTCCCTGGTCGGGCACCGGCGAGTCGACGTGGCCCTTGGCGCTCTTAGGGTCGGTCGCGCCCTTCCCGCTGCGATGGAGCTCGGGCTGCTGGGGAGTGGAGGACATGTGCGCTGATCTCCTGTTCTGTTCGAGCTACTTCTGGTTCGCCACCGCCGCCATCAGCAGCAGCCCGCCGTCGACGACGAAGGACGTGCCCGTGACGTAGGACGCGTCGGGCCCGGCGAGAAAGGCGATGGCGGCCGCGATCTCCGCCGTTCCGCCGGGGCGGCCCAGCGGTATGCCGGGGCGCTCCTGGGTGGCGGGGTCGACGTCGTGCTGCCCCGTCATCGGGGTCGAGATCTCGCCCGGGGCGATGGCGTTCACGGTGATGCCGTTCCCGGCCAGCTCCAGGGCCATGACCCTGGTGAGCAGGCCCAGGCCACCCTTGGCCGCGCAGTAGGCCGAAGCCCCCTCGAGCGGCACGTGCTCGTGGACGGACGTCACGTTCACGATCCGCCCGCCCGACCCGCGCTCGACCATGCGCCGGGCCGCCCGCTGGGCGCACAGGAACGGCCCGTCGAGATCGACGGCGAGGACGTGACGCCACTCCTCCCACCCGTGCTCGAGGAAGGAGCTGCCGGGCCCGGTGCCGGCGTTGTTGACGAGGACGTCGAGCCCTTCCAACGCTTCGGCCAGCTCGTCGATCACGTGGGCGGCATCGGGCAGGCGGGTGAGGTCGAGGCGGCGCACCTCGGCCCGCCGACCGGCGGCGGCCACCTCCTCCGCCGTTCCCTCGGCCCCGGCCTCGTCGGTGTGCCAGGTGATGCCCACGTCGAACCCGTCCCGGGCGAGGCGCACGGCGGTGGCCTTGCCGATGCCCGAGTCCGACCCGGTGACGATGGCGACCTGGCTCATCGCCACCTCACCAACGAAGGATGGCGCCGAGGCCGCCCGTGGCCGCCTGGCCGGCGGGGACGACGCGGATGCCCGCCCTCGTGGCCAAGGCGGCCCGCACGGCGACGTCGACGAGCGGGGCCTCGGAGGGCCGGTCGACACCGAGGGCAGCCAGGTCGTCGGGCCGTAGCCCGATCGCCGTGGGACCGGGCCCGAACCAGGCCCGGCGCTCGTCGTCGGGGTCCTCGTGGACGAGCAGCACCTCGACCTGGCCCTGGGCGAGGGCGGCGACGGTGGCCTCGGGCCCGTCGGCGGCCCGGTCGCCCTGGCCCCGCTCCTCACGGAACTTCTCGACCAGCTGCAAGGTGTCGCGGGCGACGGCTCCGGCCAGCCGGCCGTGGACCTCGGCCCCGAACTCCTCCTCCGATCCGCCCGGGGAGCGCTCTCCGTCGACCACCTCGAGGCGCTCGGCCACCCGGTCGGGAAGGGCCTCCTGGATGAGCTGAACGGCCCGGACCTCCCCGGCGACGATCACCAGGCGGGCGCCGGACCGGTCGAAGAGGTCGGTGACCTGGGCGGCGACGTCGTCGGCGTTCCTCTCCCAGGTGTTCTCGGCCCGGTGCTGGAAGCGGAGCTGCGACCATCCCCCCGCCTTGGCCCGGTGCAGGGGGTGGTCGTCGCCACCCGCCTCCCGGCGCACCTCGGGCCGGTCGTGGCGCACGAGGAAGATGTCGGCGCCGGTGCGGTCGGCCAGCACGCCGACGTGAGGCGGCTGCGACTGGCGCCAGGCGAGGATGGGGACCAGGGCGGGCACCGGCCCGAACGACGCGCGGTCGCGGGCCGGGGGTTCGGCCAGGTGCTCGACGTGGCCGAGCCCGGCGGCGCTGGCCACCGCCGCCAAGGTCTGGCCCTGCAGGTGGGCGTCGGGCACGAGGGGGTCGATGGCGGCCAGGGCCTCCTCCGGGGCACCGGCTTCGGCAAGGTCGCGGCGCAGCGGCTTCCAGTGCTGCTCCGAGCGGTGGGCGGCGTTGTCGATGTCCGCCGCCGTCGTCAGGTACACGGTGACGAACGGGCCGGGCGCGGCCACCAGCTCGGCGAGGTCGGGGGCGACAACGGCCCCGGGCGGGGTGACGCCGGTGCGTTCCATGCCCTTCGTCCTTCCCGAGGCGGGACCAGGCCATTCCCCGGCGGCCGCCGAGCGGCGCCCCGCCCTACTTCCTCTTGGCCTCGGCCTTCACGGCGCGCTTGTGCTCGCGCACCCGGGCCAAGGCCTCGGGGCCGTCGACGTCGGCCACCGAGAACCACCCAGGACGGCCGTAGGAGCCCGCCGCCTCCTCCCAGCCCGGGGGTGTCACGCCGAGGCGCTTGGCCAGCAGGGCGACGAAGATGCGCGCCTTCTGCTCGCCGAAGCCGGGCAGGGCCCGCACCCGGGCCAGCAGGTCGCGGCCGTCGGGTGCGTCGGCCCACACCGCCTCGGCCCGACCACCGTGGTGCTCGACGAGGTGGCGGCACAGGTCCTGGGTGCGGGCGGCCATCGATCCCGGGAAGCGATGGAGCGCGGGCCGCCGGGCGAACGCCGCGGCCAGCTCGTCGGGGTCGGCGGCGGCGATGTCGGCGGCGTCGAGACGTCCGCCCAGCCGCTCCCTCAGGTCGTAGGGACCGCGGAACGCCTTCTCCATGGGCACCTGCTGGTCGAGCAGCATGCCGATGAGCAGGGCCAGGGGATCGTCGGCCAGAAGGGCGTCGGCCTCGGGATCGCCCGTGAGCGGAAGCGAGGCAGGCACGGTCAGGCGGTGCGGGGGTCGGGGGCCTCGGGATCGAGGCCGTAGGCGGCGATGGCGTCGGCCACCTCCTCGGGCTTGGCCTCGTCGACCGAGGCCAGTGCGGCGAGGGTGGCCACGACGACGTTGCCGGCGTCGGTCTCGAAGTGGCGCCGGAGGTTGCCCCGCGTGTCGGAGCGGCCGTACCCGTCGGTGCCCAGGGTCACGAAGGACCCGGGGACCCAGCGCGCGACCTGGTCGGGGACGGCCTTCATGAAGTCGGTGACGGCGACGATCGGCCCCTCGGCGGCACCGAGGGCCTCGGTGACGAACGGCGTGCGCGGCGTCTCCGTGGGGTGGAGCCGGTTCCACCGCTCGACCGACAGGGCGTCCTCCCGCAGCGCCTTGTAGGACGTGGCGCTCCACAGCTCGACGCCCACGTCGTGGCGCTCGGCGAGGAGCTCGGCGGCCTCCCGGCCCGCGCCCTGGGCTGTGCCCGAGAACACGATCGTGGCCCGCCTGCCCTTCTCGGGCGGGGGCGAGAAGCGGTACAGGCCCCGGCGGATGCCCTCCTCCACGCTCATCCCCTCGGGGCCGGCCGGCCCTTCGGGGATCTGGGGCATGGCGTAGGTGTCGTTGTAGAGCGTCAGGTAGTAGAAGACGTCCTCGGGGTCCTCCCCGTACATGCGGCGGAGCCCGTCCTGGATGACCACGGCCAGCTCGTAGGCGTAGGCGCAGTCGTAGGCGGCCACGTTGGGCACCGTGGAGGCCAGCACCAGGCTGTGGCCGTCGGCGTGCTGGAGGCCCTCGCCCTGCAGCGTGGTGCGCCCCGCGGTGGCGCCGCACAGGAACCCCCGGCCCCGGATGTCGCCGAAGGCCCAGATGAGGTCGCCGCCCCGCTGGAAGCCGAACATCGAGTAGAAGATGAAGAACGGCACCATCGGCGTGCCGTGGGTGGCGTAGGCGGTACCCGCGGCGGTGAAGCTGGCCATGGAGCCCGCCTCGGTGATGCCCTCCTCGAGGATCTGGCCGTCGGACGCCTCCCGGTAGGACAGCTTCAGGTGGGCGTCGACGGGCTCGTAGAGCTGGCCGAACGGGGCATAGATCTTCACCTCGGAGAAGAGGCCGTCCATGCCGAAGGTGCGGGCCTCGTCGGGAATGATCGGGACCACACGGGAGCCCATGACCTTGTCCCGCAGCAGGCTGCGGAGCAGGCGGGCGAACACCATCGTCGTGGACGCGGCCTGCTTCCCCGAGCCGGCCCGGAACTCGTCGAAGACCGACGGGTCGGGGGTGGCCAGGGACTTGCGCCGGACGACCCGGCGGGGCAGGGAACCGCCCATGGCCTGGCGCCGCTCGGTCATGTACTCGTACTCCGGCGAGCCCTCGGGCGGCCGGTAGTAGGGCGGCAGGTCGGCGTCGAGGGCCTCGTCGGGGATCTGGTCCTCGAGGTGGAGACGGGCCCGGAAGATCCGCAGCTCGTCCTTGTTCATCTTCTTGATCTGGTGGGTGGCGTTGCGGGCCTCGAAGTCGGGCCCGAGCGTCCAGCCCTTGATCGTCTTGGCCAGGATGGCGGTGGGCGCGCCGTCGAGCTCGGTGGCGGCCTGGTAGGCGGCGAAGAGCTTGCGGTAGTCGTGCCCGCCCCGGGGCAGGGTCCGCAGCTCGTCGTCGGAGAGGTGCTCGACCATGGCCCGGAGGCGGGGATCGGGGCCGAAGAAGTGCTCCCGGATGTAGGCGCCCGACTCGACGGAGTACTTCTGGTACTCGCCGTCCAGGGTGGTGTTCATCTTGTTGAGGAGGACGCCGTCCTTGTCCTGGGCGAGCAGCTCGTCCCACTTGGAGCCCCAGATGACCTTGATGACGTTCCAGCCCGCTCCCCGGAACACGGCCTCGAGCTCCTGGATGATCTTGCCGTTGCCCCGCACCGGGCCGTCGAGGCGCTGGAGGTTGCAGTTGACGACGAAGACGAGGTTGTCGAGCTGCTCGCGCGCCGCGAGCGACAGCGACCCCAGGCTCTCGGGCTCGTCGCACTCCCCGTCGCCGAGGAAGCACCAGACGCGGGAGCGGCTGGTGTCGACAAGGCGGCGGTTCAGCAGGTAGCGGTTGAACCGGGCCTGGTAGATGGCGTTGATGGGAGACAGGCCCATGGAGACCGAGGGGAACTCCCAGAAGTCGGGCATGAGCCGGGGGTGGGGGTAGCTGGAGAGCCCGCGGCCCGGGCCACCGATCTCCTGACGGAAGCTGTCGAGGTCGGCCTCGGTGAGGCGGCCCTCGATGAAGGCCCGGGCGTAGATGCCGGGCGCGGCGTGGCCCTGGAAGAAGACCTGGTCGCCGGACCGCCCGTCGTCCTTGCCCCGGAAGAAGTGGTTGAAGCCGACCTCGTAGAGCGCGGCCGACGAGGCGTAGGTCGCCAGATGCCCGCCGATGCCCGGCGCGCTGGTGTTGGCGCGGGTGACCATCACCGCCGCGTTCCACCGGATGAAGGCCCGGATGCGGCGCTCGATGTGCTCGTCGCCCGGGAACCAGGGCTCCCGCTCGGCCGGGATGGTGTTGACGTACGGCGTGGACACGGTGGCGGGCATGCCGACACCCAGCTCCCGGGCCCGCTCCGAGAGCTTCATCATGAGGAACCGCGCCCGGCTCCTCCCCCGCGCCTCCACGACCGCGTCGAGGGAGTCGACCCACTCCGCCGTCTCCTCACGGTCGATGTCGGGGACCTGCTGCGAGAACCCGTCGAGAATCACGGCTCCATGCTCCCACTGCCCGCGCCGGGCGCGCGCAATTGCCGCTCAAAGGGGGTGTTGGCGCCATCGAGTCGACGGCCGGCTCGGCCCTTCCCCGCGGCCGCGCACATTTGCCCCCCAGAAGGGGTGTTCGGGCCGGCGAGTCGTTCGCTGTCGCAGGGCCCGGGTTGAATGATGCGGTGGGAGACCGAGAACTCGCCGAGCTCGCCGCCCGCCAGGACGGCCTCGTCGCCCGCCACCAGGCCCGCGACCACCTGAGCCGAAAGCAGCTCGAGAGCCGCCTGGCGACAGGGCGGCTGGTGATCGTGCGCCGGGGCGTCTACCGCTTCGCCGGTGCCGCCGCCGGGCCCTGGCACGACCTGCGGGCGGCCGTCCTGGCCGCCGGTCCGTCAGCGGTGGCGTCCCACCACTCGGCGGCCGAGCTCTGGGGCTTCTCGGGCGTCGCTGCCGACCGCCCGGAGCTCAGCGTCCCGGCGCCCATGCGGCTGCGACTGCCAGGCGTCCGGGGCCACCAGACCCGCCGGCTGCCCGAGGCCCACACCACGACCCGGCGAGGGATCCCGGTCACAACCGCGGCCCGTACCCTGGTCGACCTCTGCGGCCGGATCGGCGCCGACCTTCTCGGCCACCTCGTCGACGAGTGCCGGCGGCGGGCGCTCACCGACCTCCGGGAGCTGGAACAAGTGCACCGCGACCTCGTCTCCCGGGCGACGAGGCTGGCCACGATCTCCGCCATCCTCGAGGCCCGGCGGCAAGGGCCACACCCTGGTGACAGCGCCGGCGAGATGGATCTCGCCCGGTTGCTGACCGAGGCAGGGCTTCCGATGCCGACGGCCCAGCACCAGGTCGTGACGGGCGGCACCGTCTACGTGCTCGACCTCGCCTATCCCGAGCTCCGTCTGGGGTTCGAGTACGACGGGTGGGCCGTCCACGGGACCCGCTCGGCCTTCGACCGCGACCGGATCCGCGGCAACGCCCTGGCCGCCGCGGGGTGGACGATCCTGCACGTGACCTCGCAGATGTCACGCGACGCGGTCGTGG
>DASZOE010000003.1:0-1603 GCA_035550945.1 Acidimicrobiales bacterium | reverse complement strand
GTGCAGGAGGTGGCCGACTGCGAGCTGATCGTGAACGCGACCCCTGTCGGGATGGTCGACGACGCCCGCCCCGGCGCCGACGTCCGGTCGGTCGACGGCGACGCCCTCGACGAGGGCGGCCCCGACCCGGCGGTCGCCATCGACGCGGGCTGGCTCGGTGCCGGGCAGCTCGTCGTCGACCTGGTGTACGACCCGCCCCTCACCGGCCTGGTGGAGACGGCGCGGGCGCGCGGTGCCGCCGGCGTCAATGGGCTGGGGATGCTCATCCACCAGGCGGCCCACGCCTTCCGGCTCTGGACGGGTGAGGACCCGCCCCTCGCCGTGATGTCGGCGGCGGCCCTGGCCGCGCTGGCCCGGGACGGGAACCACCGATGACGGCCGTGCTCGCCGTGGCGTGCGCCCTCGCGGGCGTGTACGTCGGCCTGTACCTGAACCTGGCCGTCGACCTCCTGCCCGAGAAGCAGCCGATGCGGCCCGTTCGCGCCGGTTGCCGGAGCTGCCTGCCGGCGTCGAGCGGGGACCGCCGGCTCCCGACGGTGCCGTGGCTGCTGCGAGCCCGGCGCTGCCGGATTTGTGGCGAGCGGGTGTCGGTGCGCTACCCGGTCGTCGAGGTGGCGTGCGCCGGCCTCTTCGCCGCGGCCGCCGTCCGGCTGGGCCCGGACGCGGCCCTCCCCGCCTACCTGGTGTTCTTCGCCTGCCTCCTCGTCGTGAGCGTCATCGACCTGGAGCACTCGATCATCCCCAACCGCATCGTCTACCCGACGATCTTCCTGTCCCTTCCCCTCCTCGCCGGCGCCGCGCTGGTCAAGGGCGACTTCGGGCGCCTGGGGACCGCGCTGGCAGGGGCGGCCATCGCCTTCGCCGTGCTCTTCGTGGTCCATCTCGTCTCGCCCGCCAGCATGGGATTCGGCGACGTGCGCCTCTCGTTCGTCCTCGGCCTGTTCCTGGGCTGGCTCGGCCTCGGCCACGTGGTGACCGGGCTGTTCCTCGGCTTCACCCTCGGGGCGGTGGTGGGCGTCGGGCTCATGGTGACCGGCCGCCGGGGTCGCAAGGACAGCGTGCCCTTCGGGCCCTTCCTCGCCGGCGGGGCGGCGCTGGCCGTGCTCTTCGGGCGGCCGCTGATCAGCTGGTGGCTGCGGACCTGACCGGCGCGGTGGTCGGCCCGCGGTAGCCGTCCGACGCCACGTCGGCGGTGCAGAAGGCCGCCTACATTGGGCTCATGCTCCGCTTCCTCACCGCCGGCGAGTCCCACGGCCGCGGCCTTGTCGTCATCGTCGAGGGCCTGCCCGCCAACCTGCCGGTGACGGTCGAGGAGATCCAGGCCGAGCTGGCCCGCCGCCGCCTGGGCTTCGGCCGGGGTCCGAGGATGCGCTTCGAGCAGGACCAGCTCACGCTGCTGGGAGGCGTCCGCCACGGCCGCACCCTGGGGTCGCCGGTGGCCGTCGAGATCGCCAACACGGAGTGGCCCAAGTGGGAGAAGGAGATGGACCCCGCGCCGGGCCGCACCGAGAAGCCGCTCACCCGACCGCGGCCCGGTCACGCCGACCTGGCGGGCATGCAGAAGTACGGGTTCTCCGACGCCCGCGACGTGCTCGAGCGGGCG
>DASZOE010000002.1:0-8321 GCA_035550945.1 Acidimicrobiales bacterium | reverse complement strand
AGGTCGTCGACCTCGAGCGGCTGCTCGCGGGCCGCGGCCGCCAGCTGCTCGTAGGCCCGCCCCCACGCCTGGCGGGCGAACGCGTCCCGCGCCCCGGCGATCCCGTCAGCCACGGCCGGACAGTCTCGCCGACGCCGCCGGCGCGCTCAGCTCCAGAAGGACTCGGCGTCCGGCGGTGCCGCGGAGAGCATCCACATCTCGCTGATCCGGCCGCCCTCGAACCGGTACACGAAGAGGTCCTTCATCTCCAGCGTGCGCCCCTCGCGGCCCATCAGGGCACTCTCCCACTCCGTCGCCCACTCGCCGTCGGCGATGCAGAAGAGCTGCTCGAGCTTGATGTTCCCGTTGGTCAGCTCGAAGAGGGTGCCGAGGGCGCCGAGGAAGCCGTCGACCCCGGTGTAGTCGCCGGGGTTCGGCGTGACGCCCCGGACGTGGAAGGACATGTCCCCGGTGAAGAGCTCGGACAGGGTGTTCCGGTCGTTCTCGAAGACGGCCTTGGTCATGCGGTTGATGACGGTGATGTTCGGGTGTTCGCTCATGTTGCCAAGGTAAGGAACCGACCCCGTCGGGACATCGGGCGAACGGTCGAATTCGCGTCGGGAGCGCCATCGGTAATTCTGCGCATGCCCGTGGGAGGATCCCACCATGGCCAAGGGCGGTCGTGAGGAGGACGCGCTCGGGGAGGCGACCGAGGAGCTGTACGGCGTCGACCCCGCCGACTTCGTCGCCGCCCGGAACGCCCTCGCCCGCCGCCTGCGGGGCGACGGCGCCCGGCAGCTGGCCGCCGCCGTCGCCAAGCTCCGGCGACCGACGCCCGCGGCCTGGGCCGTCAACCAGCTCGCCCGGCGGCACCCCGGGAGCGTCGGCGAGCTCGCACGCCGGGGCGAGGAGCTGCGGGCCGCCCAGGACCGGGCCCTGGCCGGCGCCCCCGCCGAGGAGCTCCGAGAGGCGTCGCGGGCCCGTCGGGAGTCGGTCGCCGCCCTCACCGAGGTCGCCGTCGGCGTTCTGGCCGAGCGGGGAGTCGGCCCCGACCCCCACCGGAACCAGATCGCGGCCACGCTCGAAGCGGCCTCGCTCGATCCCGAGGCGGCGCAGGCCGTCCAGGCCGGGCGGCTCAGCAACGCGCTGGAGCCGCCGTCGGGCTTCGGCGAGCTCGATGTGGGCGTGGTGGCTGCCGCCCACCCGTCCGAGCCCGGCGCCGAGCCGCCCGACCGCGAGGCCCGCGCCGCGGCCGAGGCCCGCCGGGAGGCGAGGGAGCTGGCGGCCAAGGCCCGGGCGAGGGAGGAGCGGGCGGCCCGCCTGCGCCGGGCGCTCGAGGACGCCGAGGACGAGGTCGCGGCCCGGCAGCGGCGCCTGGCCGAGGCGCGCCGCAAGCGGGACGAGGTGGCGCAGGAGCTGGCCGAGGCCGAGGAGGAAGTGGCCAGGGCGGAGGCCGCCGCCGAGGAGGCGACGGCTCGCCTCGGAGAGCTCCCCGACTGACCGATCCGGCTACTCGTCGAGGCGAAGGGCGGAGATGAACGCCTCCTGGGGGACCTCGACCCGCCCGATGCTCTTCATGCGGCGCTTGCCCTCCTTCTGCTTCTCGAGGAGCTTGCGCTTGCGGGTGATGTCGCCGCCGTAGCACTTGGCGATGACGTCCTTGCGGACGGCCTTCACCGTCTGGCGGGCGACGATGCGCCCGCCGATGGCGGCCTGGATGGGGACGTCGAAGAGCTGGCGGGGGATCAGCTCCCGCAGCTTCTCGGTCATCTTGCGGCCGTAGTCGTAGGCCTTGGACTTGTGGATGATCGTGCTGAAGGCGTCGGCGTTCACTCCGTTGAGGAGCACGTCGATCTTCACCAGCTCGCTCGGGTCGTACCCGGCGGGCTCGTAGTCGAGGCTGGCGTAGCCCTTGGTGCGGCTCTTGAGCTGGTCGAAGAAGTCGACGACCACCTCGGCCAGCGGGATGCGGTACACGAGCTCGACCCGCTCGGGCGAGAGGTACTCCATCTTCTGCATCTCGCCCCGCCGGGTCTGGCACAGGTCCATCACCGCGCCCGTGTACTCCGAGGGGAGCAGGAGCGTGCAGGTGAGGAACGGCTCCTCGATGGCCGAGACGGTGTTGGACGGCGGCATGTCGGCGGGGTTGTCGACCTCGACGACCTTGCCGTCCGTGAGCTGCACGAGGTACTCGACGGACGGGGCGGTGGCGATGAGGTTGAGGTCGAACTCCCGCTCGAGGCGCTCGCGCACGATCTCCATGTGCAGCAGGCCGAGGAAGCCGCAGCGGAAGCCGAAGCCGAGCACGCCGGACGTCTCCGGCGCGTAGGTGAACGACGAGTCGTTGAGGCGAAGCTTCTCCAGGGAGTCGCGCAGGTCGGCGAAGTCGTCCCCCTCCACCGGGTAGAGGCCGCAGAACACCATGGGCTTGGGCTCCCGGTAGCCGACGAGGGGCTCGGGCGCGGGCCGGCCGGCCTCGGTGACGGTCTCGCCCGAGCGCGCCTCGGCGACGTCCTTCACCCCCGCGATGAGGTAGCCGACCTCGCCCGGCCCCAGGTCGGCCACGGGCACCGGGACGGGGGTGCGCACGCCGATCTCCTCGGCGTCGTGGGTGACGCCGGCCTGCATGAAGCGCAGGCGACGGCCGCTGGTGAGCGCCCCGTTCATGATCCGCAGCGCGCTGATGACGCCCCGGTACTGGTCGTAGTACGAGTCGAAGATGAGGCCCTGCAGGGGGGCCTCGGGGTCGCCCGTCGGTGGCGGGATGCGCTCGACCACCGCGTCGAGCAGCTCGGGGACGCCCAGGCCGGTCTTGGCGCTGATGCGGAGGATGGTGCCGGCGTGGATGCCCAGGACCTTCTCGATCTCCTCGGACACCCGCTCGGGCTCGGCCACGGCCAGGTCGATCTTGTTGACCGCGGCGACGATCTCGAGGTCGGCCTCCAGCGCCGCGTAGCAGTTGGCGAGGGTCTGGGCCTCGATGCCCTGGGTGGCGTCGACGAGGAGGATCGCCCCCTCGCACGCAGCCAGCGAGCGGGACACCTCGTACCCGAAGTCCACGTGCCCGGGCGTGTCGATGAGGTGGAGCACGTGGTCCTTCCACCGGAGGCGCACGTTCTGGGCCTTGATGGTGATGCCCCGCTCCCGCTCGATGTCCATGGAGTCGAGGAACTGCTCGCGCATCTCACGCGCCTCGACCGCTCCCGTCAGCTCGAGGATGCGGTCGGGGGGGATCACAGGGGGATGGCGCTCCGGTGTCGGATCGGCGTCGCGTCCATTCTCCCTCAGAGGGTGGGGTCGTCCCCGCGCCGGGGGAAGCGGCGGGCGTCGGCGCGCAGGCTGGCGGCGGCCGCCAGCAGGTCGGCGCGCGACACGTCGAGGTCGACGCAGAGGTCCCGGCCGCCACTGACCGTCGGCGCCCAGGGCGGGCGGTTCTCGAGCTCGAAGCAGATGCGCAGGCTCAGGCGGCCGCCCGCGGGGCTGACCGCCACCGACAGGTTCGGTTCGGCCAGGCTCCTCGTGCCGACGGTCGGGGCCGCGGCCACGGCCGCCAGCCAGGCGCCCAGGCGGGCCGTCTCCCAGGTGGTCAGGCACGGATCGACCACCTCCCACCTCCCCTTCGGCGACACGACCCGCAGGGCCACGAGGAGGCTGTTGGACTCCCACGGGTCGACCGTCTCGTCCGGGACCTGGTAGCCGACCACCGAGAGCTCCAGCTCGTTGCCTTCCCGGCCCCGCAGACGCACCCCGCCAGTGTGCCGGGCTCGGCCGCTGGTAGGGTGGTCGGACCGTGGCGAACATCAAGAGCCAGATCAAGCGCAACCGCCAGAACGAGCGCCGCCGCCTTCGCAACAAGTCGGTCCGCTCGGAGATGAAGACGCGCGTCAAGACCGCGGTGCGGGCCGCCGAAGCCGGCGGCGAGGACACCGCCGAGGCCGTCCGGGCCGCGGTGAGGCGCATCGACAAGGCGGCGGCCAAGGGCGTCATCCACAAGAACCAGGCCGCCAACCGCAAGGCGCGTCTGATGCGGCGCCTCGCCTCGTCGGCGTAGCAGCGGGTCAGCGGCGGGCCGGCGTCGCCCGCGGCGCCAGGCGGGCCAGGCGGGCGACGAGCACCTCCAGCACCAGCTCCGATGGCCAGTCGACCGCGCCCTTGAGGGCCAGGTCGGCGTCGGCCAGCAGGGTGACGGCCCGGGCCACCCCGGCGTGGCCCAGGCGCCGCGTCGCGGCGAGGGCCTTCTTGGCGGGGAACGTCGAGCCCGTCAGGCCCAGGGCGGCGGCCGCCTCCCGCTCGTCGGCGATTCCCGCTCCGTCGAGGCGCAGCATGCGGGCGTAGTGGGTGTGCAGGGTGGCGAGCACCACGAGGGGATGGCGGGCCCCCGCGGCCAGCAGGCGCTGCAGGTGGCCGAGGGCGGCGGCGATGTCGCCGGCGTCGATGGCGTCGGTGAGGTCCCACGGGGCCACCGGGCCGGCCTGGCCGAGGAATGGCGTGATCTCCTCGACCCCCACCTTTGCCCCCTCGCCGTAGACCGCGGCCAGCGTGTCGAGGAGAGCGGCCAGCCGCCCCACCTCGTCGCCCAGGTGGGCTCCCACCAGCGCCGCCGCCGAGGCGTCGAGCCGGACCGGCCCGTGCTTGAGGCGGTCGGCCAGCCAGGCCGAGCGTCCCCGGCCGCCGGGCACGGCGGTGTCGACGACGTGGCCGACCTTGCGCACGGCGTCGACAAGAGCTCGGGGGAGCTGGCCCCCGCCCCCGACCAGGACGAGGCTCGTACTGGGCAGGGGGTCGGCCAGGTAGGCGACCAGGGGCGCGGCCTCGGCGGTCGTGAAGCGGCCGACGCCACGGGCGACGACCACCCGGCGGTCGCCGAAGAACGGAGGAGTCTGGGCCGCGTCCACGACCGCGCTGGCCAGGTAGTCGTCGCCGGCCAGCTCCTCGACGAAGAAGGAGGGGTCCTCGTCGCCCACCAGCTCGGCCACCAGGGCCTTGACCGCGTCGCCGGTGATGACCGGGTCGTCGCCGCGGATGAGATAGGCCGGGAAGGTGCTCATCGGGCCGCCTCCGAACGTTCCGTGCCGCCCTCCAGGACGGCGGCCACGACGTCGCAGACCCGGCGGGTGCCCCGGACGTCGTGGGCCCGCACGATCCGGCAGCCGCCGCTCACTCCGATGGCGGCGGCGGCCAGCGACGCCTCCCTGCGCTCTCCGACCTCGAGGTCGAGGATGCGGCCGAGGAAGGTCTTGTTGGAGGCCGAGAGGAGGAGCGGGTAGCCCAGCTCGGCCAGGCGCCGGGACTCGCGCAGCAGGACGAGCGACTGGGACGCGGTCTTGCCCAGGTCGAGCCCGGCGTCGACGACGATGCGGTCGGCGGGGATGCCGGCCGCCTCCGCCCGGCGGGCCCGGTCGGCGAGGAAGGCCCGGACGGTGCCGACGACGTCGTCGTAGTGCGGCTCGGGGTCGGGGACGCGGGGCCCGAGGCGGATGTGGGCGGCCACCACCGACGCCCCGGCCGCGGCGCTCACGGCCAAGTAGTCGGGGTCGACGAAGCCGCTGATGTCGTTGCCGAGCACCGCCCCGGCCCCGTAGGCCGCCTCCGCCACCGTTGCCCGCCACGTGTCCACCGAGATCGGGAGGTCGAAGCGGGCGTGCAGCGCCTCCACCGCCGGCAGCACCCGGTCGAGCTCCTCGGGCAGGCCGACCTCCGGACCGGGGCCGGCCTTCACCCCGCCCACGTCGAGGATGTCGGCGCCCTCGCTCACCACCTGCTCGGCCCGCCGGCAGAAGGCGTCCATGGCGAAATGGGCGCCGCCGTCGAAGAAGGAGTCGGGGGTGCGGTTGAGCACGCCCATGACCAGCGACCGGGTGGTGAGGTCGTAGCTCCGGTCGCCGAGGGTGAGCCGCACGACCGGAAGCTACCTGGGAGGTGACCGGGGGGCGGCCGGCGGGGCGCTCGCCTCCGCCCTTCCCACGGCGACCCGCAGCCGGGGGCGCACCGCCTCGACGTGGATGGCGAGGCCGCCGACGGCGAAGCTCGTGTCCGGTTCCGGGACGGTCGCGTCGGCGTCGTCGGTGCCGGCGGGCACGAGGACGAGGCGGATCGGGACCCTGCGGCGGAGGGGCTGGACGGCGGCCGCCGCCCCGGGCCCGGGTCGGGCGACGACGACCACGTCGAGCTGGCGCACGTGGGCGTCGTGCAGGCCCTCGAGCAGCGTGACGGCCGACCGGGTCCCGTCCACGACGAGGACGGCCGCGCCTCCCCGCCGCCACAGGCGGGCGCCCGGCGCGACCTCGGTGCCGTCGACGGGCCCGGGCGCCAGCGCGGGGACGGCCGCCAGCACGGCGACCGCCGCGCCGGCCGCGGCCACCGCCCAGCCCCGGTCCCGGCGGAGGAGGCGGGTGGCCAGCAGGCCGGCGCCGAGGGCGGCCATGTGGAGCGCGCCGAGCCGGCCCAGGGGGGCCGACGCCGCCACCCGGGCCACGGTGGCGACCCAGGCCAGCAGGAGGCCGGTGGGGAGGTGCAGGGCGGCGGCCACCGCCCCGCCCACGACACCGGCGGGGAGCCCGACGGTCATGGCCCAGGCGGTGAGGGGACCGGCCGCCGGGGCGGCCAGGAGGTTGGCGGGCACCGTGGCCACCGGGACCCGACCGAACACGGGGACGAGGACGGGGACGACGCCGGCCTGGGCGGCGAGGGTGACGGCGAGCGCCCCGGCGAGCGGCCGGGGCCCGGGCAGGGCGCGGGTCAGTGGGGCGGCGAGGAGGGCGATGCCGACGCACGCGCCCACCGAGAGCAGGAAGCCGACGGACCGCACGAGCAGGGGGTCGACGAGGAGGAGGCCGGACACGGCCAAGGCCAGCACCCGCAGGCTGGAGGCGGGCCGGCCAATAGTGGTGGCCAGCAGGGTGAGGGCGGCCATGGCCTCGGCCCGCAGCACCGACGGCTCCCACCGGGTGAGGAAGCCGAACAGCACGAGAACGGCGAGGCCCACCGCGAACCGGGACCGCAGACCCAGACGCCCGAGGACGGGCGCCACCAGGGCGAGCACGAAGGCCACGTTCTGGCCCGACACCACGAGCAGGTGGGCCAGGCCCGACGCCCGGAAGTCGTCGGTGATCTCGGCCGACTGTTGGCGGTCGTCGCCGAGGACGAAGCCGGCGAAGAGGGCCCGGCGGTCGTCGGGCAGCGACGCGGTCCCGGCTGACAGGGTGCGGCGGAGGCCGTTGGCCAGCCGGCTCACCGGGTCGCCCGGGGCCCAGTCGCCGACCCGCTCGACCGACAGGCGGGCGGCCACGTGCCGTGGCGCCAGGCGGCGCCGCAGGCCAGGCGGGACCTCTTGGAGGCGGCCGGCCAGCTCCAGCCGCTCGCCCGCCAGCCTCGGGTCGACGGCACGCGCCGCCCGCCCCCGGGCCCACGCCTCGACGCGCTTGCCGCCGATCCGCACCACGACGCGTAGGGCGCCCGACACCCGCTCGGGGTCGTCGACGAGGGTGGCCGTCCCCGACCAGGGACCGGCCGCGGGAGGGTGGAGGCCGGCCCACGCCCGGGCCCCGAGGGCGGAGGTGGCCAGGGCGACGCCGAGACAGAGGACGAGCGGACGGCGGACGGCGAGGGCGGCGGCGACGAGCGCCAGCGCTATTCCCAGGGGCAGGGGCCGGGAGGCCAACGCCCCGGCCGCCGCGCTCAGCGCCAGCACCACCGTGGCCCGGTCGCTCATCTGCCACTCCGTTCGGGCACGGAGCGAGGCCCTCACACCCGGACCAGGTCCCGCAGCCCCTCGAGCTTGGCCGGGCCGATGCCCCGCACGTCGAGGAGGCCGTCGACGGCCCGGAACCGGCCGTGGCGCGTGCGGTGGTCGACGATGGCCTTGGCCAGGGCCGGCCCGATGCCGGGCAGGTCGTCGAGCTGCTCGGCCGTGGCCGTGTTCAGGTCGACGACGGGAGGGCTTGACGTGGGCGAGCCACTTGCGGCGGGGGACGAGGGCCCGGCCGTGCCCGCCGCGACCTCGCCCCGGCGGGGGACGTGGACGCGGTCGCCGTCGGCGACCTTGGTGGCCAGGTTCAGCTGGTCGAGGTCGGCCTCGGGGCCCGGCCCGCCCGCGGCCGCGACCACGTCGGCCACGCGCGACCCGCCGGGCAGGAGGTAGAGCCCGGGACGGACCAGCGCGCCGGCGGCGTGCACGGCGACGGTGGCGTCGGCCGTCGCGGTGGACGGCGTCGAGGAGGCCGAGGGCGCAGCCTTGGGCAGCACCAGCGGCGCCGGCGACGACCGGCTCCCGACGACCACGGCGGTGACGACAACCAGCGTCACGACCACGGCCCCGGCGCCCAACAGCGCCGGCGCGGCAC
>DASZOE010000001.1:0-6223 GCA_035550945.1 Acidimicrobiales bacterium | reverse complement strand
GCCGGCCAGGCCCGCGGGCGCCAGCCCGCGCCGGCAGGCGGCGACCCCGCCCACTGCGGCCAGGCCGGCCACGGTGGTGGCCAGGTGGCGGCCGATCCGTCCCCGCGGCGCGCCCGCGGCCTCGTGCCAGTGCCGGCCGTGCAGCGCCCGCATGAGGGCGTCGTCGGCGTTCCCGGCCTGGAGGCGCCCGCTCGTCCCCGGGCCCGCCGGCCTCACGGGATGCGTGGTCGTGCGCTCGCCCCTGACCAACCGCCACCCCTCGGCCCGCAGGCGCAGGGCAAGGTCGGCGTCCTCACGGAAGGCCCGGGGGAAGCGCTCGTCGAACCCGCCGACCCCCGCCAGGGGCTGCCGCCGGTAGGCCATGTCCGCGGTCGCCCACCGGGCCGTCGCCAGCCCGGCCACGTTGCGCTCCCAGTCGGTCGGCGGGCGGTCCGCGGGCAGGGGCACCTGCAGCCGGCCCTGGATGCCGGCCACGTCGGCGCTGGCGGCGGCCAGGTCGGCCGCGAGCCAGCCGGCCCAGCCCGGGCCGGGAACGACGTCGTCGTCGAGGAACACGACCCACGGCGCGGTGGCGGCGCGCCATCCCATGTTGCGGGCGGCGGCGGGGCCCGCGGCCCGACCGCGGAGGACCTCGACGTCGTGCCCGTCGACGCCGGGGAGGTCGCCGTCAGGGTGGGGCCGGTCGTCGACGACCAGGACCCGGCCCCGGGACCAGCGGAGGGCGGCGAGCAGGGTGGCCAGCGAGGGCCGGCCCACGGTGGGAACCACGATGTCGGCCACTGCGTTCGGGCCACGCAGGCCGGGCACTGCGCTCACCGCCGCCTCCGGATGAGGAAGGGGCCGAGGACGAGGGCGTCGACGGGGGCCGACCCGAAGCACTCCAGTGCGTCGCGGGGGTCGTCGACCATCGGCCGCCCGGCGGTGTTCAGGCTGGTGTTGACCAGGACGGGGACCCCGGTGCGGCGGGCGAAGGCGTCGAGGAGGGCGGCGACCAGCGGCTCCTGGCGCCGGTCGACGGTCTGGGCCCGGGCCGTGCCGTCGACGTGGGTGACCGCGGCCAGGCGGTCGTGCCACTCCGGGCGCACCCGGTGGACGAAGAGCATGTAGGGGCTGGGGACGACGCCGTCGAAGATCTCGTCGGCCCGTTCGAGCAGGACCATGGGCGCCACCGGCCGGAACTGCTCCCGCCCCTTGACCTCGTTGAGCCGGTGCAGGTTCTCCGCCCGGCGGGGGTCCGCGAGCAGGCTGCGGTGGCCCAGAGCCCGCGGCCCGTACTCGCTCCGGCCCTGGAACCAGCCGACGACCCCGTCCGCGGCCAGGACGTCGGCCACCGCCCCCGGCAGGTCGACGGGGCGCTCGTAGGCGACCTCGGCGGTGGTCAGCCACGCCTCCAGCTCGGCGTCGGTCCAGCTCCGGCCCAGGTCGGCGCCCGGGAAGGCCTCGATCTGGTCGCCCAGGGCGTGGGCCACGTGCAGGGCGGCGCCGAGAGCGGTGCCCGCGTCCCCCGCCGCGGGCTGCACCCAGAGCTCCTCGAAGGGCCCCTCGGCGGCCAGGCGGGCGTTGGCCACGCAGTTCAGGGCGACGCCGCCGGCCAAGGTGAGACGGCGCTCCCCCGTGCGCCCGTGGAGCCAGCGGGCCAGGTCGAGCAGGACCTCCTCGAGGCGGGCCTGCAGGCTGGAGGCCAGGTCGGCGTGGTCGTCGTCGACCGGATCGGTGGTGGTGCGCCGCTTGGCGAACTGGCCGAAGTCGAGGGGGTCGACCTGGAACCCGCCGTCCTCGGTGGGCCGGACGGCCCGCTGCAGCTCCGGCAGGAACCGCGGCGCGCCGTAGGCGGCCAGGGCCATGACCTTGTACTCGTCGGACGACCGGCGGAAGCCCAGGTGCTCGGTGACCTCCTCGTAGAGGAGGCCGAGGGAGTGGGGGAGGCGCTGGGCGGCGAGGACCTCGAGGTCGCCCCCCCTCGACTGCCCGGCCAGGTGGGAGGCGACCTCGCCCCGGCCGTCGAGGACCAGCACGGCCGAGGATGGGAACGGAGCGGCAAGGTGGGCGGACGCGGCATGGGCAACGTGGTGCGGCACGAAGCGCACGCTGCCGGGATCGAGCCCGGGCAGAGCCGACTGGAGGAAGGAGGGCGCGCGCCGGGCGTACAGGGTCCGCAGCCCTTCCCAGCCGTCGGCGGTGATGGACGCCTCGGTGGCGTCGTCCGCTGCGGGGAGGAGCGCCGGTTCGTAGGAATAGGCCAAGGCGTCGAGGTCCTCGGGGGCCAGCCCGGCGGCGCTGAGGCACCAGGCGGCGGACTGCTCGGGGAGCTCCCAGGTCGAGAAGGGAACCGCCGTCTTGCCGTGCTTGCGCCGGGTGAAGCGCTCCTCCTCGGCCGCGGCGACGGTCACCCCGTCGACGACCAGGGCCGCCGCCGGATCATGGAAGACCGCATTGACGCCCAGTACCCGCACGGGCCGCTCCCAGAGCTTCCCTAGGGCGCGCCGCCGCTGCATGACGGTGCGACCGTCCCGGACCCGCCGGCCCGGGAGCCGTGAGCGCGCACTACCCTCGCCTAGGTAGAAGCAAACAACCTTAAGGCAACTAACACGCGTGCGATTTGGCCGCCACGCCGGGCAGAGAGGAGGCGGGATTGAGCAGCACCTGGCTGGTGGACGCCGAGAACCCGTTGCTCACGGAGCCGGTCCTGGCCCGGATGGAGGACGCCAGCCGGCCCGACCGCCTGGCCTGGAACACCTTCCGCACCCTGGCCCTCTGGGAGCCGGACGTGTGGATCCCCCGCCTGCTGGGGGTCGCCTGCGGCGAGGGAAGCCCCCTGGTGGCGGTGGAGTGGTCGGGCACGTCGGTCCTTCCGTGGGCCGCCGGGCTCGCTCTCGACGGCGTCACCGACGTGGTGCTCGACGGTCCCGAAGCCCTGGTTGTTGCGGCGGCCACGTTGAGCCCGGGGCTCTCGCCTCAGCCCTCCGGCCTCCTCGCCGAGGTGATCGAGGCCGCCGGTGACGCCCGGCAGGCCGGCTTCGTCGCCGTGGTCGCGCCCGGGAGTGACCGGCCTGCGTCGTCCGAAAGCAGTGACCGGCCTGCCTCGGCCGAACGCAGTGACGGCGTCGACGTCACTGGCGACGGCTTCACGGGCTGGCTGACGTGGGCCGAGCTCGGGACCCTCGCCCTGGACCTGGCCGAGGAGGGCGACGAGCTCCGGGGCGAGCAGGTCAGCCGCCTGGTGGACGACCTCCAGCGACAGTTCCCGGGGATCGAGCTTTGAGCGGTTCCTCGAACGACGAGCTGGTGGTCGTCGTCGAGGTTCCGATGGGGAGCCGCAACAAGTACGAGATCGACCACGTCACCGGCGAGGTCTTCCTCGATCGGCGGCTCTTCACGGCCACCCGCTACCCCGTCGACTACGGCTTCTTCCCCGGGACGCTGGCCCGCGACGGCGACCCCCTGGACGCCCTCGTGCTCCTCACCGACCCCACCTTCCCGGGCTGCCGGGTGCGGGTGAAGCTCCTCGGCGTGGTGGACATGTCCGACGAGGACGGCGAGGACGCCAAGGTGCTCTGCTCGGCGGTCAAGGACCCCACCTACGGCCAGCTGTCGTCCTACGAGGAGCTGGATCCGGCGTACCGGGCCGAGATCGAGCACTTCTTCGCCGTGTACAAGGACCTCCAGCCCGGAGCCCATTCCTCCGTCGGCGAATGGTCGGGACCGGACGAGGCCCTCGCCGTCCTCGACGACGCCCGCCGCCGCGCCCAGGCCGACGGCTAGCCCGGTGCGCCCGCCGGGAGGGTGGGTGCGAGCGAAGGAGGACGCGTGGACCGCGGCCGCGGTCGGGGCCGTCCTGGTCGTCGCCGTCCTCGGCCTCGTCCTGGACAGCGAGGGCTTCGAAGGCGTCCTGCTCGTGGGGCCGGTCGTGGCCTCGGCCACCGTCAGCTCGCGGCGCACGGCGCTGGTGGTGGCGCTGGCGCTCGCCGCCGCCATCCTGACGGGGGGCGCCCACGACCGCCTGAACACCCTGGCCCAGGTGCTGCGCCTCGCCGGGATCCTGGCGGGCGGGGTGTTCTGCGTGCTCGCCGCCCATTGGCGCGACCGGCGGGAGCGCGACCTCCAGCGGGTCACCCGCGTGGCCGAGGTCGCCCAGCTCGCCATCCTGCGGCCGATCCCCTCACGGGTCGGGCCCGTGGCCTTCGCCAGCCGCTACCTGTCCGCCGCCGAGCAGGCGTTCATCGGCGGCGACCTGTACGAGGTGGTCCCCTCCGGCCACGGCGTGCGGGTCGTCGTGGGCGACGTGCGGGGCAAGGGCCTCGAGGCCGTGCACCTCGCCGCCCTGGTCCTCGGTACCTTCCGGGAGGCGGCCACCATGGAGGAGGCCCTCGACGGGGTGGCCGCGGCCGTGGACAGGGCGGTGTCCAGCGACATCGCCATCGAGGACTTCGTGACCGCCGTCTTCGTCGAGTTCCGACCCGGCGGCGAGATCGCAGTCGTCAACTGCGGTCACCACCCGCCCCTGCGGGTCTCGGGCTTGGGAGCCCAATACCTCGCATCCGAGCACCCCAGCACCCCGCTCGGACTGACGCCCGACTTCACCGTTCTGTCGCATCGGTTGAGCCGAGGCGACCGCCTGCTGCTCTACACCGACGGGCTCGTCGAGGCGCGCGGCGCCGACCGCTCCTTCTTCGAGCTGGCGCCCGACACGGTGGACACCCTCAAGCGCCGCAGCCTCGACGCCGCGCTGGAGGGCCTGGTGACCTCGGTGCTGCGCCATGCCGGCGGGCGTCTCGACGACGACCTCGCCCTGGTCCTGGCCGAGGTGCGGGCGTGAGAGCACCGTGGGCGGCCGTGTGACACCGGGCCGTCTGCCGACATACTCGCGCCGGGGGACGAGCAAACGGAGGCGGCCATGAAGCGGTCCGTACGGCACACGGTGGCGGCGATCCTCGTGACCACCGCGATGCTCGGCGTCGGGGCCACGCCGGCGACGGCGGTCACGCCGCCTTCGCAGGCCCACTGGGGCTGGTACTCGTGGGGGACGGAATCGGCACCCGTGCGCGCCTTCTGGCTGATCGACCGCACGGGCAACCAGACGATGCACGACGCCATCGCCGCCTGGGCCCACTTCTGGAACGACGCGCGCGCCAGGTTCCTGCCCAGCCTGCCCTTGGTGGGCGTCTACGTCGACGACGCCAACGTCGGGGCGTGTTTCCACACCCAGCTGCCGCAGTACTCACTGGCCATGGCCTGCGCGGGCTCGCCGACGGGCAACGCGGTGGAGACGTCCGTGCAGACGTTCCCGACCGTCCCCCCGCACATCGTCAGCCCGTTCATGCGGCTGAACCCGTCGCTCGACTTCAACACCATGTTCACGGTCGTGTGCCACGGCATGGGCATCATGGTCGGCTTCGGCGTGAGCGCCAGCCCCACGTCGTGCATGCGCAACGTGTTCCCCGTCGGCGAGCTCCTCTGGTACGACGCCGGCGACGCCGCGACCGCGGCCCAGCTCTACAACAGCCACGACAACTAGCTGGGAGGGACCTCCCCGGCTCCGCCTCGCGGCGGGCCCGGTCAGCGCCCGAACGCGGGCCAGGGCGTGGCCGGCTTGCCCTCGATCTGGGCGACGAACTCGTGCAGGTACCAGACGCGGAAGCGCACCGCCTCGGGCGGCGGCGCCACGGTCAGCAGGTCGCCGCTGCGGCAGTACGCGTCGGCGGCGTCGAGGAGCTCGGCCAGCCGGAGGGCGGCGTCCTTTGCCTCGGCGGGGACCTGGAAGGTGAGGTCGATGGTCTCGTCGCCCCGTTCGAGCGCCGCCTGCAGCTCGCCCTGGGGCGCGGCGGTGAACGCGCCGAACCGTCCGGTGAGCTCCTCCATGACGGCCAGGAGCCGGCGGGGCAGGTCGTGGCCGGCCTGGGGCTCGGCGCTCAGGATGAGGGCGAACTCCCGGAAGAGGGCGTCGTGATGGGCGGCGGAGTGGGCGTACTCCTCCAGGGACAGCTGGAGCAGCCGCACCTCCACGAGGTCGGCCGGGGTGGTTGTGTCCGTCAACGCCTCGCCGTCCCGCGGCCCGGCGACGGGGGCCGACGGGTGCGGAGCCGCGGTCCCGGCGGCTGGGCCGAACCGCGGCGGCCACCGTCGTTCGGGCCGCCGGCCAGGCCCAGGTCGGCCAGGTCGGCGAGGGCCTCGGCCTCGAGGGCGAGCGCAGTAGACTCACCGGCCTCGGGCGACAGCTCGAACC